>CAZMPG010000015.1:0-28655 GCA_964568345.1 uncultured Candidatus Saccharibacteria bacterium
TAGTACTACTAGAGTACGGTGGATAATCCATTTACACAAAATATTTTACAGACTCCTTCTATCGCGACATGCCGCGGTTTATGCACAACAACCGTCCACTTTTTCATACCTTCAGGATACGCATTGGTCGGGCGTGCGGACCACTCTCGTATGTCCACGGCATCGGTATCAAAACCGGCCATACGAAGGGTGAAGGTGAGCTCATCCCTATCCATGATGTGTGCAAGGTAACCCGGGCCGGTGTCCTCGCAGTACTCGTACCAGCCGTCTTCCATGCCCGCATTCTCCCGCGTCGGCATGTCGAGGATGAGCACCCCTCCTGGTTTGAGTGCAAGCCACGCGCTCGTGAGTGTCTCGAGCGTGTTGCCGATACCGTACGCTTCGAGGAACGAGTGCCATGTGTATGTCACCGCATCGAAGTGTTCATGCTCGACCGATGCTTTGTAGTTGATCATGTCTCCGGCGATGAATCGCGTCTCTCCTGTCATACGCTCTTGTGCTCGTTCCCAAAAGTGCGCGTTCGCTTCGATACCGGTCACCGTATACTGCTCACCGAGGGGGATCGCTATCCTACCAGTGCCCGACCCCACATCAAGAATGTGTAGCGGTGCGGTATCGGTGCGCTGCTCTGTTTTCAGGACCTCACGCACTATTCGCAGCTCTTGTTCGGTGTCGGCGGTCATAGTTGCGCGTTCATCTAGGTCAGCTTCGTGGCGCTCGTAGAATTGCTGCTTGAATCGCTGCACGCGCTCCGGCACCATCGACTGCCAGTCGTCTTTTGTCCGTGCTGCCATCGTGGCGAGCCGTTCCATGTCTTCCGGGGTAAGCGAGCGCGGTATCGCATGTGCGCCATGCTCGAGCGCATGGCGCTGGAACGAGATGTTCGGCGACACGGAAGCGATGATCGGCTGCAGTACGCGTCGCGTCCATCGCTCGAAATCCTCATCGAGCAGCATCTTGTCTTTGAAACCGTCGATGCCGCGGCGTAGCGCGGCCAGTAGGTATGTGCGCAGTCCGGTCATGTCAAAACTGGTACTGATACGTGCAACCTGTTCGCGGTATGCGATCTCTTGTTCTGCACTGACGCCATCCTCTCTGGGTGCCGGATCGCCAGTCTCCGGATCGTGCGGGTACTCATCGAATATCGCATCTTCATTGATGTGCTGTATACGTGCAATAGCGCGACGCAAACATTCGTCCGAGAGATAGCGTTCTATGAGCGACATGTCGTTGTTCTCGATGTATCGGCGAACTGCGGGGAGCAGCTCTCCATACGATTCATCATCGACGAGCGCACAGAGCACTTCGTCCATGGCATTTTCCCGTGTCGCCGGCTGGTCAATATCGATAGCAGGTGGGCGGAATACTTCATCGACGAGTGCTTGATCGATTGCATCATTTTCGTGAAAGACCCATTCAGGCAGGCCATTATGGAGCATGTACTTGTGATACTTGTCGGCAGCCGCGCGGATATCATCGATCGGCCGTAGGTAGTAGTCGAGGTACGTATGGGCGAGCGGCGCACATTCCTTTGGAAGCGCGTAGTTGTCACGGTTGTTGATCTGATCAAGGACCACCAGATCGGGCAGTGTTGTTGCGTGATGGTTACGATCAAACGTGTACTCCAGCGCATACCTGAGCTCCTTCCGGTTCAATGCTGTAGTTTGTAGGGCACGCTCATCATCAACACGTTGAGTGCTATGCTCGGCAATGCCGGAAATGCTTGTTGCTACTGTCTCTTTGTGCGAAAGGGACGCAGCATCATCGTTCTTGAGCAACCAAATGTGTATCGGGTGTACAAAATCTGACAGCTCACCTCGTTCGCGAGCGTTTCGCTCTATCCAGGTCTTCGCCCGACCAGACTCATGTGCATCCGGGGGCGTTACGCGAAACCGTTCCGGACCCATGTCAATGAATTCCTTAGCCATGCAAACATTGTACCAAAATGCGAAACAGACCTCACTCGAGTGGCAATGGCGGGGTGTCACCGTGCTCCACCAGGAAAACCGGCGTGAACGGTACGACACGGAGAGATATGCGGGATGGTGGGTTCCTACATCGGAAATGCGTTCATCTCTCGTATGAATGCGCCTCGTGTTTTTTCGGTAATACACGAGAGGAATGCGCTCATGTCGTTATCAAATCCCGTGTCGCGTACGTAGCGCTGCTTGGCGATCTCGAGGTGTTCGGATGTAAACGCATCGTTTGCACCAAGCCCGAAGTAGTTTCGGAGCTGAGACATGCGCGCAAGGATCTCGTCCGGCTGCCGGAGATAGGTGCCCTGCTCTACCGAAACTTCAGGATCGAGCGTGGCACAGAGCCTGCTGCCTAGTGAGGCACCAAACGTGTAGAGCCCGTGTATTTTTTCATGTGCCTCGACTATGTTCTTGTGTCTGTCGTTCAACGTCTCACCTCCGTGCGTAGCGTTAGAAAATACTACGCCTGGGGTTCCATACTCTCCGCGCCCTACATTTTCCGCACGCTTCCCATAGACTGACGATGGCTCGGTACGTGTCTCCATGAAGACACGCGCAACGTGCAGTTTGTAGTCCTCTGGGTTGGCAAGTTGCTCATAAAACGCACGGGTGTCTGTCTTTTTGGTGAGAACGTGCGATCCGTCTTCCTTGAGGTCGGTTGCGGCATTAACGAGAGCCCTGTACTTCTCATAGGTCGTGGTGTCGAGCACTCGTCGAAGCTCGAGCAAGGTCCAGTCGCCCCCATAGTTCGCCTGGGCCTCAGCGAGCTCACGCCGATATGCGACGCAGGCTAGTGTATCTTTCTCATCAATCGCATGTCCCCTGCGGCGCACTTCCTCGATACGTGAACGATAGGAGAGCATCGTGGGATCATGATCCTCGGTGACACACCCTTCACGCACGAACTCCTGCACCAACTCACACTGTTCTTCACTCTGCTCCCGGGCACCCCCCCGCAGCCTGATAGACCGAGAGGCGTCTACTTCTGCAGGTATCCGTACGGGATGTGAAATGTTCTCAGACATATCACCTGGTTGCGTGTTTCCCCCGCACCGCCTCGGCAATCTGTCGTGCCAAGATTTGGCTGTAGCTCAAATTTTTACCATCAACAACTTCATCTTTCCCCACACCAACACTCGCCCTAAGTGCTTCGGCAAGCATCTCAATCGCTTCACGTTTACCGGCACTCTGCTGCTGACCCACAAGCAGCTCATTGAGCGATTCGCCAGCCAAGAGGCAACGGGCGTACGACTCGGTGAGAGGGTGACCGAGCCACCTTGCAACCTCTGGGTGTACCGCGGGTTTCTCAGGAGCCTTGCGTAACGCTTCACGTTCCATGAGTAAATGTGCTCGGCGTTGTTCCCATGCGCTCTGCACGCGCGCAGAATATTCTTGGGAGGTTTCATCTACCCGCATAGCCTGCCCGCTTCGAAAGATATCCTCATGCGCCGCGAGAAATTCCTGTTCTGAAATGGTTGATGATTGTTGTTCAATATCCTGCATATGCGTAGCTGATGATGACTTCGTGTTGACTGCAAATATACCTCATCAGAATACCATGAGAGGCGCTACGGAACGCATCGCACTCACGTAACTATTCACCCGTTCCCAGTGAACGGGATCACACCAACCTCGGGGATTTCCTCATCCTGGCGGTTACTTGAAGACGGTGGTACCGGGAATAGCTGAACAGTTACAGGCTCGCAAGGTCGTACGAAAGGGGGTAGCATTGCAGCAACTTCTGCGGTACGCTACGGGTGCGCCTCCATAGTTTAATGGATAGAACATGGGCTTCCGGAGCCTAAAATGTGGGTTCGATTCCTACTGGAGGCACAGACACGAAGTGGCTGGGACTCCAGTAGGAATCGAAGGCGACACTCCCGCGCGAAGCGAAAGAGGGAGTGCGCCAGGCTCTGGAGGAGAACCATTTTGATGTTTCGAAACGAAGTGAAGAAACCAAAATGGTTCAGAGGAAGAGGATTCCTACTGGAGGCACAATGAGCGCGGCGAGGCGTGACTCCAGTAGGAATCGAAGCCGAAACTATGAGTATTGAAACCATTCGCCCGAATCCGGAATCGTTCGTGTTGCATCGTGAAAAGCATAAAGCTGAGCTTGATCGTGTTTTGGTAGACAGTACTGTGAATATCGTCCGCGAGTGTGCACGGATGTATGGTGGCAATGCGGATATCGATCTCAAAGAGACGCAATTGCATTTTGTGCCAGAGGAATCGAAACATCCAGGTCAGGCAAATCCAAACAGTCAAAATATTCTTATCGCATCCGGTGAAAATGTCATAGACAAAGCAAAAGTACTACTTCACGAGATACTCCACCACTTCTCGTGGCAATCTTTTTACGTGGACGAAAGTGGTAAATCCAAGACACACCGTTTGGGCGTTCGCATTCGCCGCAAGGATGGTAGCGAGTTGTTCGACGATCACAACGAAGCGATCACGGAAACACTGGCGATCCGTTTGTTGCCTACGCTTGCGGAAGCAGTTCCAGAGCTTGCAGAAGCCTTGCGTGTACAACAGAGCCTCGTTGAAAGGCTCGATCGAGAGCGGTTTGAAACAAAAATTCCAGAGATTCAGAGCGTGACAAAAGTGAATGGTACAGGTACATACCGTATCCGCTACCACGCATACCAAAATGAGCGTGCGAGATTCAATGAATTGGTGACCGCCACGATGGAGCAGATGGGTATTGGTAGAAATGAGGCTGAGGAACGGATCTTTCGAGCATACTTCTCCCACGATCTACGACCCCTGGTACGATCTCTGGGGACGACTGCGAGATAGGTTGTTGAGCCCTTTTGCCAGCGCGGCCCAGTCACATAAAAGAAAACCCGCGGCATAGCCGCGGGAAATGAAAACTTCTACCCGAACACTGTGACGGATTTGCCGCCACGCAGAATGTGGGCAATTCTCCTATCTATCTGCCGCCCCACCAAAACGTCTTCGATCACGCTCGCCGAAGAATCCTGTAGCACCCACTCGTCCCCCCCGTCGCTCACAAGGAAGCAATGCCCTTCCAGGACACACAGTGTCCTCGGCTCCGAAAACCTGTGCGCGTCCATGCGCACGAAAGAACCAGCGGATCATTTCCCAAAGACTCGGGGCCACCACTCTTCCATCATGCTCCGTATGGCGCTGCCGTTGGCGCGCATCTCCTTACGCTGATTGTACCCGGTGTCAATTACGACCCGGTACCCGCGACGGGCGCCACTCAAAGAAAAGACGCCTGCGCGATCCATCGCAACAACGACGTCGGCTGGCGTGCCCGTGTAGGTAAACACCTGTCTCGACTTGGTGCGCGAGGTCACCTCGTGCACCGTGAGCGTCACCTCAGCCGCGTATAGGCGATTTTCGGCTTCCTGCAGGTACGCCTTCTGTTGAAGCGAGCGGGCAAAAGTGAGCGCGTGCCTATGGAGGTACACACCACCGAGGGAGAAGTGCACATCGTACATGCTCCTACACCCCGCTAAGTGGGACGAATGGATGCGATCTCCGGCGGCAATCCTCTCACTCAAGAGTCTCTTCAGAGCGTTGGACTCCTCCAACACCCTCTGCACCTCCTCCTCAAGGTCCGCGATCCCGTGGTCACTCACTGGGAACGACTTCCTGTGGAAGCGGATGGTGGCATCCCTCACCACCACCTCGTAGGGGGGAGGGTACTCCTCGGTCTCGGGGAGTATGATACCCCGAGCCATCTCCGCCAACGCGGAGATGCGTGGATCATCGAATGGCATGCCGTTTCCCTCCTATTTTTAAAGAACCAAACCCAATCGCTCGGGCACCGCTCTGTGCGGAACCCAAGCAATGGGGCCGAATGAATTCACTCACTCGGCTCCGAAAACCTGAAAGAACCTGTGCGCCGTCCCTGGCGCACCCGTTTTTGCTAAGCGCCGTTAGCTGCCTGGTGTGCGGCTGCGGACCCTAGCTCCTTCCCGGTGAACTGGGCGAGGGATTCCGTCACCCACTTGACATCCAGCTCCCTGTACGCACCTGTGTTTTTGTACAGGGGTATTTTTTGACCCTCGAAGTACGTTGATTCCCCCGTACTCTCGAGTATGACCTCCCCTAAAAGGAATGCGAGGAAGTACCGTCCCCGGCAGAACGTCACTCGACGCTCCGCGAGTCCGTAGTGTTCCGAGAACCATCCCGGTCCCTCTTTTGTGACGCAAACGATCTCCGCGTTCGCGATCATTCGACGTTCGTCCCAGAACACCTTTCGTCCCTGATCACAGATTTCTGCCTCTTCCCTGCGGCAAACTCCGGTGAGACTAGACTCAAGATCGCGGATGTTCCGCGAGTTGATTTCTCCCTGCGCCGTGGCGCCGGTCCCTGCATCGCGAAGTTGCTCTATTTTTTCCTTGATTCTTCTTTTTTCCGTACCCACGCGGGTACGGATTTCCCTGACGACCCCAAGGTATTTCTCCTTGGACTCGTCAAAAAAGAAATTGGGGACGTTTTCTTTGAACTTCCCTGTTTTCTCTCTCTCCTCCCCCGCTGTGGGGGAATGGGAGAGAGATTTCAAAAGACCTGCGAACCACTTTCTTAAGTTACTCACTTTCCTTCTCCTCCGCCATTGGCGGATTTTTTGAAAGAACTCATCGAGCAGCCCAACCTGGGGCACCCACACTCCAAGCACAAGAGCGTGCGACATTGCCACATATCGTGTGCTTGGAAGTAGGCCGAGAAAAAGTTTTCCTTTCTTTTCCTCGGCTCCGAAAACCTGAAAAACCTGTGCGCCGTCCCTGGCGCACCTGCGGCGTTACCGCGCGCTGAGGAAGTCCAAGACCTCCTCATGGTCGGGGTAACCGCCCCAGTACCCGCCTCCCTGTGGGTCACCACCGATCCACGACTTTGCGGTCGTGGTCGGGTTCCACGGAGCGGGAGCCTCAGGGAAGCGCTCCATGAGCGCCGTGCGGATTCCCGCCGACCCGAAGTAATTCACCTCCCCATCGCTGGAGAGAACAAGGAGGTTCTCCTGGCCACCTAGCCACGAGCCATACAGCCGGTCCGTGACCGTGGCGCACTTGCTGTGCGCCATCCTGATGACACGCGTGGCACCCGCACGCTCCTCGGGCACAGCAAGCGCCCGCTCGGCCTCCGCCTCCTGCTCGGGGGTGATGCCCCCAGAGTGTCGGGCGGCGTCGAGGACGCGCCTCGTTTCCTCCATGGAGGCACCGAGCGCCTCAAGGCCTCGGACGTACCGCGCATCATGCGCGGCGACGAGCTCCACCCACCGACGGGTTGCCGGGGAAATGCGGAGACCGCGCGCCTCCGCCAAAATACGTAGGATCTGGAGCACCGACGCCGGCTCACCGGCGCGGTCCCCATGGTGGTCTACGACCAGAGTCGGAGTGCCCTCCGGCCAACCTTCGGCCGGCTGGCACTCCACGAACACCACCCGGTCCACGCCGACGCAACGCGCCGGCTGGTGCCAGTACTGCGGGCATCCCATCCCACCCCCACCAATGCCAGTCCTGGCATGGAGGTTCTCTGGCTCGACCTCGAGACCGAGGTCGGCCGGGGTGAAACGGTGATCCCCCCAACCCGTGCGGGGCTGGATGCACCGCACCCCCACCATTTCGGTGAGGGCGCGGACGGTGGCCATCTCGAGGTCCTCGCCACCAAGGGCGAGGACAAACTTGTCGCTCATTCTCTCTTCCCCTCTTGTTGTGCGACAGAAATTGCGCACCCGGCCGGAGTGCACAAACGCAATCGAAACAACAGAGGGGCCATGATTCTTTTTCAACGTGCCAGGCAACCGCACACCCACCAAAGAGTGGGCGGGGCATCCAACCTGTGCACAGAGTAGCATGTTATAGATGTATTGTCAAGTACATATAGCAAAAAATGAACATTTTGTATTGTGATATACGGCTATACTGAAGTTTTCCACAGTTTCTTATGTTTTTTTGTCACAAACATGTGACATTTGTATATACTGTTGCTGTATGTACGAGCAACACTTGCAGTTAACCGGCCTCACCGGCGACCAGGCGATCGTGTACGAGACACTCCTTAGGGAAGGCGCTCTGCGCGCAAGCGTGCTTGCACGCAAAACTCCGCTAAAGCGCGGGCTGGCGTATAAGGTGCTCGAATCCCTTGTCGCGCTTGAGCTTGTGGAAAAAATGAAGCAACAAGGAGATGTTGCCACGTTCTCCGCAAAACACCCTTCCCTCCTCGGCGCTTTGGTGGAACGACGCGAGCGGGCCGTTACGGAGGCCCGCGCGTCAGTCGAGACGATCATGCCGTCCCTCGTGTCCGCATACAACCTCGTCTCCGGTATGCCTGGCGTGCGCTTCTACGAGGGGATGGAGGGGGTGGAGCGTGTACTTCGTGAATCTCTGGAGGCACAGGGAATGATCCGTACGTACGTTGACCACGATGCCGTCGAGCAGTATGTACACGATATCAATGCATCCTACGTTCGCGAGCGCATACGACGCAATATACCGAAGCGCCTCCTCGTGCTCGACAGCCCGCACGCTCGCGAAACATTTTATGGAAAAGATGAAGCACGTACCGACGTGAAGTTCATCCGGCAAGCTCCCCACATACTCCAAAGCAGCTTGCAGGTGTATGACGACACCATAGCGTACATTGCTCTTGACAGAGACCGTATGATCGGCGTCATCTTCGAAAGCCCCAGTATTGCCGCACTCCACACACACTTGTTTGACTGCCTGTGGGACCTTACGCCGCCTTTGGGAGCTCCGCAGGAGGAGCTTCCCGCTTCATACACACCGCCGCCTGATCACGCGTGAGTATGTTTGCCAGCACGTAGCCATGGGAGAGCAGCCCCTGGAGCGCTTCATTGTCGTGCACATCGCACAGCACCACACTACCCTGGACATACTCTGGTGTAGCCCGGACCTGAGCTGCGGTTTTCCACCGACGCACCTGCTCCGACATCCCGGAGGTGGTGGGGCGTTCTACGGTGAGCACCCACACGCCGTATGCGTCCCTACGAAGCCCCACGCCGACCGCTCCGTAGGTGTGAATGTATGAACGTTCCATGCCGCTGCCGTGCACCACCTCTGCACGGAGTGTGTGCTGTGCACCTTCCAGACGTATCGCCTGTTCTAAGACCACGCGCCCGATAGCACCGACCTCAAGCACGGGGTTCTTGTTCAGTCCGCTCACAAACACCGCACCACCCTCAGTCGGTACCATAGAGAGAAAGGAGAGCACCTGCACCATCCCGTTCCGGTTGTGTGTGGCGCAGTACACAGACCCCTCTGACAAGAGGCGGGCACGAAACTTCTCAATGAGACCCTCGGTACGTGCACGTGGCTCACCCGCCCTATTTTCACGGTACATAGCCTCCATCTGCGCCACAAGGTCTGGCGAATCACGCAGTGTACCGTTGTCATACCGTTCGATATTCACGCCCGCAAGTGTTTCGAGGGATATTTTTGGATGGAGCTGCCTCACCTCATGTAGCGTGTCACTGAGCAAGGTAACCTCGATATTGGCAACTTCCACGGCGCCGTACTCCGGCGCCAAGAGACTACTGCCCTGTGTTGCATACCTATGCAGAAGTGCCGCACCTCGCTCGAGGCCGCGAGATGACACCTTCCACGCAGTTTTCCTTGTCTGTTCGTTATCAAAACACCCGTATGTCTCACAGAGATACGTCTCAAGGTCGGCACATGAGCGGGTGAGCTGGGTGAATTGAGCAAAGAGCGCATCGGCGTGCTCCTCCGACATACTCGTGACAACAGCAAGCACCGCATCGGCAATCGACGCGTCATGTACCCCGAGGAGGAGGGCGTGTACTCGATCTCGTCTTGCACGTTCAGGGAGTGAGGGGGGGAGTATCTGAGCAAGTTCTCGCAGCCCGTCCCTACGCTCCTTCAGAAAGGCGAGGAGACCGAATACCTCGCGTCGCGAGAGCTCTTCGAGGGGGAAACCCACGACATCTGCAAGGTAGCACGCCGTATCGAACTGCAGGTGGGAGAGCAATTCTCGTGCCTGTGTGTCTTTCACACCCTTGCCGCCGTACTCACTATTTGCACCCACCGCAAACGACTCTGGAGAGACGGCACGCATGGGCCGCTGGTACCTGCCCGCAGTCTGGTATAGACGCTCAGCATATTCGCGAAACATCCCATACCACGCAGAGGGCACCATGCGGAGGTACTCGTGTGAGTGCCGTATGACACTATCGTACTCAAGCGACGCCACAGCAGCGCTATGTTCGGCACATGAGGGTAGGTGTAGTGCTGCATAGTGCTCTTCCACACAAGCGCGTAGGTCTGGCGTGAGTTCTTGCCAGTAGATGAACGCGTACGCCACCGCGCGCTCCTCTTCATCATACCGCCCGTCTCCCTCAAGCGCAGACAGCATGCCAACAATCCGCTCGGTCGAAGGAAGTGCCGCTGGACGTTCCTGTATCGCCGCCACACCAAGCGGGGTAGCGAGGTCGAGGAAGCGACCGTAGGGATCGAAGAGCGCAAGTGCATTCCCCGCAACAGGAACAGCATGGGAAGACTGGGTATACGTGTAGGGGCTGCGCCGCGCTTGATCTTCACCATGGGATGCATAGGACACGAGCATATCTGCAACAGCATTGCTATCCATGTACCTCCCCGCCTCATACGGCTCATACACCAAATCACGCCACCAGGCACTGACGTACGCATAAAACTGACTGTCTCGCTCCATCACCTCGCGTACCGCAGCGCGAAGTGTGTGCGAGGGGAGGAGCGCGCTCTCAACCGCGCTCCTCCAGTACTCGAGCGTATCCTTACCAGCGGTCGGGTCTTGCAGCGCCTCGTGGCGCGCCTCGTTGTAGCGCGCGATGAGGTATTCCCATGCACGCACCCCACGAGGCATCGATCCCCTTCCCCCACGCGCCCCCTCCTCGAGGAGCCAGGTGGAGTATTGTTGGCGTTCGTCGCTGCTTGTTTCGAGGATGTTCTTGACACACGTATGTGCGCGTTCATCGTCCCACCAATGTACTTCGTCCTGTGTGGCAAGCATTGCTCGCAATGCTTCATCGGGGAATACTTCGAGTGACATAATGTGTTTGCGCTCATCACCGAGGGCCTCAAGGAGCAATCGGTCCAGGGCGCTTTCCGCTCCTTCCGCATACCGCTTGATACACGCGACAGGGAGTGTGCTCGGGGTCCCCAACACCCGAGCGCAGGTTACGAGATTTGCCATAGGCAGAGCAACACTGGTCGACGCATAGGTGTGCACATCACCTACGCATACGTGCTCAAACACGTACTCCCAACCATACCTCGCGACGACAAGCTCCATTACCGCGATACCTACCGCACGATTCCACGGCACATCGAGCGACGCAAGTGAGAAAGCAATAGCTGCTTGAGGGAAGTGCTCGACCACGTTCGCATAGTGCTCTACAACCTGCTCACTATCGAGCTCACCAACACCGCTCTCGCCATGTTGTGCAAGTAGCCGTCCCGGATCAACGACATGCGCCGCTTCAAGGAGCGCCACCTGTAGTGCTGGTGGGCTTTCAGTGAAACACTGTGCGATTTCATGCACACCAGCGCCCTGTTCGAGCCGATTCGCCAGTGCTGAAAGCTTGCCCACATCATCACTGGTCGGCTGGTCATAGCGCCCGTCTACGGATTCTGGGTGTACATTGTCAAGCTCTGCACGCAGACGATCTGGGTCAACAACTCGCGCACCAGGGAGACCCTCCGCACCACTCCCCACAACATGCTCAAGACTGCCTCGCTCCATCGGAGCAAGTGTACCACACACTCTTGCGGGTGTAGTGGGTGGGTGAGCGCTACGAACGTGCAGCTACCAGGGAGCTTGCCACCGGCCGCGCGCGCACCTGAGCTACTATCCACCGCTCAATGAATGGCGAGAGGAGGGCAGCAAACGCAATGTTGCCGATGAGGTGCATCACCGTGAACGGCACCTGGCCCATGAGCGCTGCCATGAACGGCTGGCCCCAGAAGAGAGGGCCCACGGTAAGGCCAGTTGCTGCATCGTAGAGTAGCGTACCAACTGCCGCAAAGAGCAGGTAATTGCGCGCAGTACCGTCGCGGTGTGCAAAAAACCACCGCGCAGCAATACCCAGCAGACCGTAGGCAAGTGCGGTCACGAGCGTCCACGTGCCCCATCCGCTCGTGACGGCGTCAAAGAGTACGATTGACCCTGCGGCAAAGAGAAAGCCGCCCAAAGCACCGTACCGCTTCGCAAATGGCAGCATAGCCGCCATGAGTGGCTCCACATTTGGCGGGCGAAAGGGGAGGAGGCGGATCACCAATACGGCAGCAAAGCCGATGAGGTATTTCACCACAGGTGTTGCGAAACGTTGCATATTAAACGACCGTACGAAACCGCACGTACGTACAGCATACCGGAAAAAACCACCCACACAAAACCCCCGCTAGGAGCGGGGGTTGTGCTGCTTGTCGCAAGAAACTACTATTTCACTGCGTCCTTGAGGCCCTTCGCCGCGCGGAACTTCGGTACGCGCATTGCGGCAACACTGATAGACTCGCCCGTCCGTGGGTTACGGCCGGTGCGTGCGGGGCGAACCTTAGTTGAAAAGATACCGAGCCCAGCGATCGAGACCTCGCCGCCCTTCTTGAGCGTCATGACGATCGAGTCAATGACCGTTTCGACAGCGCGCTCTGCGTCTGCCTTGGTGGTCTCGAGCACCTCCGCCACCTTTTCAATGATGTCTGCTTTGTTCATACACTATGATGTACGGGATGGGTAGCCATCCACATTATACTGCTAACGCCTACACGTCGCGCGACGAGTGATTCACCGCCAGTATACCTGTGCCGAAAAAGCGCGCAACAGCGTTACGGTGTCTACACCAAACACCCACACAGCATCGGTGCGTCCCAGAAAGATACCGCCCGGTACACCAGAGCGGTGTATTTGATAGACCCACGCCGCACGCGACGCCCACCTCACGCCGACACACCCGAATCAGTGGGTGATGCTTGGGGCACTCTACACGCGCTGCCCATGACACACCAGCCACTTCTGGCACCGACTTTCCGCTGTAATATGGCTAAATATATGAATATTCCTGGTATATAGCCGTATAGTGCCGGTGGTCTCCGCGGTACGACGGGTGGCGTCACGCTGCTGCGCCAAGCGGCGTGCATGCGGCCCAGTAGGCACCACGGAACTGTGGTGGTGAGCCGCAGAGAGCCCTTAGTACACGCACGCACTACGCATGCTGTAGCCATTGCGTGGGCACATCGTCATCCTCGCACGAAACACAATACGACACAGTATTTCTGTGTACACAAGGCATATACATCACTCAAACAGCCCCTTCGGCCGGTACGCGAGCGCCTCGAGAATATGCCCCTGCTCTACCGCATCTGATCCCGCGAGGTCAGCAATGGTCCGCGCGAGCTTCACGGTGCGGTGGTAGCTCCGGGGCGAGAGCCTGAGCTGCTGCGCACTCTTCACGAGGAGTTCTTCCGCGTCGTGAGCGAGGTGTGCATGGGTATCGAGGTCGCGCACTGACATGTCAGCATTTGCCTTCCGTTCGTCACCGAAGCGGGTGTGCTGCAGCCTACGCGCCGCCATGACCCGTTCCTGCACACGCGACGACTCCTGTGGCGCCTCGCCTGGTCTGCGGGCAAGGAGCTTGTCGTGAGGCACATGCACCACCTCGATCCACATATCAATACGGTCCACGACCGGCCCACTGATCTTCTTCTTGAGCCGCTCACGATCAAGCTCGCTCACTCGCTCCTCGCCGCGCTCTCGGTTGGGATTCATGGCAGCGACGAGGATGAAATTTGCCGGGAATGCAACCGTGCCCTTCGCGCGTGAGACCGAGATCACCTTGTCCTCCAGTGGCTCGCGGAGACCGTCGATGACGCGGCGGTCAAACTCCGGGAATTCGTCGAGGAAGAGCACACCACGGTGCGCAAGCGTCGCTTCACCTGGCCGCGGTACGCTCCCCCCACCCACAATAGCTACGTGTGACGCGCTGTGGTGCGGCGCACGAAACGGCGGTGTCGCTATCATGACCTGTTTGAGGATACCCGCAACCGAGTGGATGGCGGTCGCCTCGAGCGCTTCAGCGAGCGAAAGCGGGGGGAGAATGCCCCGCAATGCACGCGCAAGGAGCGTCTTGCCAGTCCCCGGCGGCCCGTAGAGCACAATGTTGTGCCTGCCGGCAGCGGCGATTTCGAGGCCACGCTTCGCTGTTTCTTGGCCACGCACATCGCCGAAGTCGGTCACGTCCGTGTCATCGCGCGTGTCGAGTGCCGTCTCCGGCTGCTCCACGAGTGGCACATGGGGGCGGAGGCCACTCGTATCGAAGTGTGCAACAACGTCCGTAAGCGAGTCCGCGGGAAGTACTGAAAGCCCTGTAATGAGCGCTGCTTCTGCGGCATTCTCTCGAGGCACCACAATACGCTGGAACCCATGCTCGCGCGCGTACCGCGCAATTGAGAGCACGCCCCGTACCGGCCGCAGGTCGCCATGGAGCGACAGCTCACCGAGGAAAATGGTACCAGTAACGTCAAACGACACCTCGCCTGTCGCGAGGAGGTACGCGAGTGCGATGGGGAGGTCAAAGCTCGGTCCCTCCTTCCTAAGGTCGGCGGGGGCGAGCGAAATGAGCACCCGCTTGTTGGTGTGTTTCGGCGATGCGAAGCCGGAGTTCTTGATAGCCGCGGCGACCCGTTCGCGGCTCTCGTCAATCGCCTTGTCCGCAAGCCCCACAACCTGGAACGAATGTATGCCCCGCGAAAGGTCTGCCTCCACCACCACCGGACACGCCTCGAGGTAGACGGGCTGTGCGCTGTGGACTTTTGCGAAGCTCATGCGCTATGCGCTCTCAACAGCCACTTCTTCGGCTAGGTGCTCCCGGCATGTGCGAGCAGCTGGGTTCGCCTCAAGGCGCTCACCCTCGATCGGCGCAGCGCACACCCCGCACATCCCATAGGTACCAGCAGACACACGCTCAAGCGCCCGGTAGACCGCGCGGTATCGTGCCACGAGCTCATCGAACACAATGGCGTCTATGTTTGCCTCCTCCGCTTGATCCGCCGCCTCATTGTCGTCAGCGTACTGCACGTCGAGCGCTGGAGCCCGAAACTCCCAGCGGGGGGCATCGCCAGCATCCCGCACCCCGAGCGCATCGAGCTCACCCTCGAGCTTCTTCTGTTCAGCCTCAAGCGCATGGCGGAAGTGTGTGGTATCCATACCGAAAGTGTACGGCTGTTCCCCCTCCCACGCAAGGCAGAGGTGTGTAGCTATGTACTCGTTCCCGATTCCGCATCCTCAGGTAACCATTGAGCGGCAATATTGTACACACCGTATTCAGTAGGGGATTACACACAATGTCAGTGGATGGTTGACGAGGCATCAGAACCCTGGTTCTGAGAGCCGTTTCCGCACCTCGCGAAGCGTGTGCTCATTCGTGGTGATGATGATGTGGGTACCATCCGGAATACTCCAGAGGAGGGTGACATCGCCGTTCTTGTTCCGCAGGACCCGGGCAGGGACGTTGTCGGTCACCACGTCTTCGAACGCACCCGCGTGCCGGAACTCGTTCCGCACTTCAATCGCGCTCGTCGGCGGTGTCGTTGAGCCCGTCGTCGTTGCGGTGCTCGTACCTGTCGAGGTTGCAGTAATGGGCTCTGACGCCACCGGCACATCAATCACCTGAGTGCCCAGGTCCTCTGCCATAAAAAGCGGGTGGAGATCCTCCTGCATCCGATACTCCCACGCGAGCATGCCACGGAATGCATTCTGGTAGTACGTCGTGGTGAAGATGAGAAACGGCTGCTCCCCTGCAAATTCATGTACCCCGAGCATGAATGCGGGGGTGAGTGAACGGACGAGGCTATCGGGGGCGCCGAGTGCAAGGAGCGAGAAGAATTCCTGGCTCGTGACAGGAACCTCGGTGTCATCGCGCGGTTCCGGCAGAAGCTTAGTCACCCGCACCTCGCTCATCGCCCCGAGCCGCACATCAACTGCATCCCGAGCAGCGGCGAGGTCGCGCATGATCTCGGCCCGAACCCTCCCATTCGTCACGTACGAGCTCCCGTCCTCGACGACAAAGTACGTCGGCGTTGCAACGACAGAACGGTTATCGGTCTGCATGAAGAACAGTACCCCAATAACCCCTGCCGCAAAGATGAGCGCTATGCTCGCACCAAGGAGGAGCATGGCCGCAAGGCTCAAGCTTGAGTTTTTGCCGACCATGACAACGCCGTCGTCGCTCGCAGCGATACGCTTCTGTTCTGCGGCAATCATGTCAACGACCGAAGTACGCTTGTGGGTGATGGTGTCCTCGACATCAGACCGAAAGGTACGGATACTTGCGAGGTGCGAGGCTGGCGCCTCGTGTACCTGTGCAGCCATGAGCGCACCCGGCGCAGGTTCCTGGGGGGTGTGCTCCACGAGCTTTCCGAGCGTGGTGGCCGTCTCTGCAATACCGCGCGCGTGCACCGTGTCGGGCACCTGCCCCGTCGAAGCGCCGAGGTCAAAGGGGTGCACGGGGGTGCTCGATGCCGTATGGTCAACCTCCCCTGACGAGAGGTGCTCAGGTGTGCCTGGCGCCACGGGAACACTTCCAGTACCACCCACGCGCTGCTGCGACATCGACACCTCCCACATATCGGGGAGATCGGCACCAATTACCTGTACGGGCTCTTTCGTGGGAACAGGCACTGGTGGCGCTTCCCTGATGAGGGAATCCTCTGGCTGTTTCTCCTCCATGCGCGCGAGGAGCGCCTGGATGTCGGTGGTGTCGGCTGCTGCTGGCGCTTCTTTCTGCTGTGCATCCTGGCGCTGTCCTCCCGGAGGCGTAAGCCCGATAGACAGCGTCCCGCGCGCGAGCGGGTCGAGTATCTCCTTAAGATCCTGGGGGGATACGGTAAGCGGTGTTGTAGCCGCAGCCCCCTGCTGCTCACGCACACTGCTAAGCGGCGAATCGGGTGTTTCCCCTTGCCCGAGAGCAGCTGCAACCGCACCACCGTCACCCTCTTCGGTGTGAATATCGGCAATAACCGGCACCTGCGTGTGCTGCGGTACTACGGATGGCTGAGGATTGGGAACGTCCTGCGGTGCCCCGGTAGCAGGTGTGGCACTGTCGTCAGCAACAACAAGGTCGCTCAGATGCACCTGCGCAACACGGTACGAATCTCGCTTCGCGTCCATGCGTACTATTGTACTACGGGGCTACGGTTTGCTTCGATACCTACTACACACAGCCAGGGCTAACGAGCTGTCGGCTTCAAGCCTTTCCTGCTCGCAAAATCGGGATCTGCGCGCTTTATCGAGAGATTGATACGCCCTTTTTCGTCCACCTCCCTCACCACAACACGTACCCGCTCACCCTCCGTAAGCGCGTCACGGATCCGCTCAATACGGAATGGGGCGATCTCTGATACATGGACCATACCCTCAGCATTGGGCCCTATTTTCACAAACGCCCCAAAGTCGAGAATACGCGTCACCTCCCCCTCGCAGAGCTCACCCGGCACCCACTCTTTGACGAGACTCTCGATCATCGCACGTGCACGCTCCGCGCTGCCATTCTTTCCTGTGATGAAAATGGTACCATCATCCTCGATCGTAATATCATCTACCCCGCTGTCATCCCTGATGCCGTTCACCGTCTTGCCCCCACTCCCAATGACAAGGCCTATCTGGTCGACCTTCACCCGCACAGTGAGAATCTTTGGCGCGAGCGGCGATATATCCGCACGAGGAGCCGGTATCGCCTGCTCAATGGTCTCGATGATGTGGAGCCGCGCTTTCCGTGCACCCTCGAGCGCCTCGACGAGGATCGGTACCGGTACGCCATCGAGCTTGATGTCCATCTGAATGGCGGTGACACCCTCCCGAGTACCCGCGACCTTGAAGTCCATGTGCCCGTGGTGATCCTCCGGCCCCTGAATGTCGGTCAAGACAGCATGCTTGTCTCCAGAGAGCATGAGTCCCATGGCGATACCGGCAACCGGCCGCGTTATAGGCACGCCACCATCCATGAGCGCGAGCGTGCTCGCGCAGGTTGCACCCTGCGACGTTGAGCCATTGCTCGCCAGACACTCGGAGACGAGGCGTATCGTGTAGGGGAAAACCTCCTTGCTCGGCAAAACCGGGGTGAGCGCTTTTTCCGCGAGCGCTCCATGGCCAACCGCGCGGCGGTTGAGGCCACCGAGGCGTCCGGTCTCACCGGTTGAGTACGGCGGGAAGTTGTAGTGATGCATGAACCGCTTCTTTTCATCACTGTGCTCAATTGTGTCCACGATGAGGGAGTCGCCGGGGCCACCGAGGGTGAGAGCGGTGAAGACGTGGGTGCCGCCACGGTAGAAGATACCGGAACCGTGGAGCATCTCGGACACGCCGCCTGCCTGTGCATAGAGTGGGCGCACCTCACTAGACGACCTTCCGTCGGCTCGCTTCCCTTCCTCTACCGCACCGCGCTGCATGCATGTGTCGAGTTCATCATCAAACAGGTGCTCTGCGCGCTTCGCCGGCACATCGGGGAACCGCTCTGCCGCAAGCGCACACCACTCGCCCTTGAGCACATTGATCCGTGCGTACCCCGGCTCACCACTAAAGACATGGGATGCGAGGCGTGGCGCAATCTCTGCGCGGAACAGGGTATCGAGCTCCGGCAGGGGAGCCGGCGCGGATACCTGCCGCTTCGCGACACCGAGCTCCGCAACGATCGCCTGCTGCCACGCTTCAAGCTCGCGGTGAATGTCGGTCGCCCGCTCGAATGCCTGCGCAAGGTCTGCTTCAGGAACCTCGTGCGCGCCGACTTCGATCATGTTGAGCGTGCCCCCCTTGCCACACGCGAGGAGGTCGTACTGGTACTCATCGTGTGCTCGGTCTACGTAAGTCGGGTTGACGATCATTTCCCCTGAGCGCGCTTTGCCAATACGGACCGCGGACACAGGGCCATTCCAGGGTATGTCGGACACACTGAGCGCGAGTGACGCTGCGATAACGCCCATAACATCGGGGTCGTCCTGGTCAATCGAGAGGATGGTGATGACCACCTGCACTTCGTTGCGGAGGTTGTGGTCGAAGAGCGGCCGTATCGTGCGGTCCACCACGCGGCCAGAGAGGATAGCTTCCTCGCTCGGCCTTCCCTCTCGCCGCATGAAGCGCGAACCGAGTATCTGCCCGGCGGCGTAGTACTTCTCCTCGTAGTCCACCATGAGGGGGAAGTAGTCAATGTCGTGGCGCTCTTTGCTACTCATACACGCGGTAGCGAGCACCACCGTCTTACCGTAGCGGAGGAGCACCGAACCGTTCGCTTGCTCCGCAAGATCGCTAAACTCGGCGACCATCTCCTTGCCGCCGACCATTGTCGAGAACGACTTTTTCACCATAGAGCCTGGCGCAGGGCCGGAACAAAGACCTGAAGTGACGAAATATTCGTCGGTATTCAGTTCTCTATCCGCTCCCGCGCGATTAGTTACTGATATGGTGGGACTATACCAGAGAGGTTTGGTGGGGGCAAAATATTTGCACACCACACCGCCACGGTGCATACTTGCGCTGGGTAAAATCGAGGAGGGTATAGGAAAGGTGAAACAACGAAGGCTCTATTGGGTGGCAGTGGTTTTGGGTGGAGTCATGGGACTCTTCCTTGTGGTGTGGGGGTGTGTAGTGGGTATTTCCGTCTCCTTCACGGGGTCCGAGATACAGGAAAAGATCACGACAAACCTACCAAAGATCAACGAGGCGGTACGGAAGAAGGGCGACTATACGCTCGACAGCATCGCGGTGACGGTAGAACAAGACGTGTGTGCTAAGGTAGCGCTGCATGGCACAAAGTTCCGACAGACCTTCTCAGTTGAGGCGAGACTGTGTGGTACACCACAGTACCGACCAGCTACCGGAGCTTTTTACTTCCAGCCAACCACAACCACCATATCCCCACCTAAGTTTGGGGGTGGGAGCATCGAGGAAAAAGCAAGAAAAGCTGCAGAGAGGTACGTTACGAACCAGGGGCTGCAGCAGTTTGTGGTGGATAGCGCGGAGAAGATTGAGGGATGGGTTACCGATCTCGTCGAGCGTGGAGTAACCACCGCACTCGAGAACATTCCCGTCTACCATCTCAAGCACGACACGAAAAGTCTCGTGGTGCGTGCATTTCTCGACAGCATTGAAGTGCGAGGTGGTGCCGTGATTGCCCACCTCACGCTCTACCGTCTCATGTGGTGGACCATGCTCGGTGTACTGTGCTTGTTGGGGAGTATTGCAACCGCATTCGCGATGCTCCGTAATCCGGGGCTCGGGCTCGCGATCACCATGCTCGATATGTCCTGATGAAACACGGGCCGCTTACGGCCCGTTGTTCTGTGTTGCGCCCATGCGCATTAGGGCAGTAGAGAAAAGAGGGTGAGAAAAACGCGCCGTTGAAAGTCGGCAACTGCTGGATCCTCAATGATGACGACGCGCTCCTCATCAAAGGAAAAGGTTGATACGCGATCACCGTAGATGAAGAGGTCGACATTCTGGCCAAATAAATCGCTCGAGCGCGTGAGAACCTTGAGGTAGCGTTCGAGCCGCGGCTGTTTCTTTCCCTGCACGTACGGACTTGCGATGGTGAGCCGTTCTAGCCCTTTTCGGTCACGCACGTCACGGTACTCGCGCGGTACGTAGGAGTCGACCCTTTCCTGGTCACGCACCGCACTGTAGTGGTAGAACGTGCCCCCCTGCGGCAAGGTGAGCACAATATCCATGTATGCTGCGGCAAAACCCTCACGCCCCGTGAGTATTTTCACCGCCACACTCGTTTCACCCCCATAGAGCCGCATCAGGTGCGGCACTAGGTCGCGCGTCTCCTGTGCAAGCGCTTCGACGCGCTCGGCAAGCACGTTTGGGTGTGATGCTTCGTAGTGAATGCGCTTACCACGCACGCGCTGTACAACCAGTGATACGTGCTGCAACTTTTCAAGTTCACTATAGACCGTCGGCCGGTGGAGCTTCGTTTCCCGCGCAAGCATGCTCACCCCCATGTTTCCCCGTTCAAGCAAACACTGGTATAGCTGTGCTGCGTTATGCGAAAGACCGAGACCCATCACACTTCGCGCGAGTTGTTCTTGGAGCATAGGGTGCTTGAAATGTATCACCAAAACTACACATAAAATAACGGTTTTTCTTAATAAGAAAGTGATTGTGCTATCGCTAGTATACATAACAACCCCCTGTAAAAGAATAATGACTGTATCCATGCTAGACTTCCGACGGAACCGTTCATTACAGGAGCCAGAGATGCAGCACATCACCCTTCTCTCAACAAACACCATGCACGCACTGGCGCATGACATATGTGTCCAGCTTGGGTTGCTTGGTATCGCGTGCGAACACCAGAAATTCTATGAGGTCTCGTTCCCTGACCAGGAAGTGTGGGCGCAGGCACCGACAAGCGTGCGTAACCGAGACGTCTACCTCATCCACAGCCTTCGCTGGCCGGATCCAAACACGGCACTCATTGAGTACGGCCTCATAGTAGACCTCCTCAAACGTGCGTCTGTGGGAAACATCCACGCGGTCCTCCCGTACCTACCCTACATGCGGCAGGACAGGAAAGACAAGGGTCGTGTGCCGATTTCGGCGCGATACATTGCCGAGCTTATCGAGCACCGCGGCGCAGTACGTCACACCATCACCTTCGACTTGCACGCTGACCAAGAGCAAGGATTCTTCGATTGGGCGGTTGATGTGCTCCGTGGCGACGTGCTGCTTGCGGCACACTACCACACACTCCTGGGACAAGATGTGCGGCACACGATCGTCGTTGCGCCAGACGTGGGAGCGAGCAAGCGCGCACAACGTTTTGCACGAAGACTTAATGACGCACCGCTCGCTATCATCGACAAGCGGCGCAATGGTCCTGGCGATACCTCGATCACGCACTTCATTGGACCACCGCGACTCGACGGCATGCACGCGATACTTTTCGATGACCTGTGTGACTCGGGTGGAACGCTTGCAACGGCCGCAGAACTCCTCTATACACGAGGCGCTTCGTCTGTTCATGCCGCGGTTACGCACGGTTTGCTGACCAACCAGGCAGAAGAGCGGCTCAGCGCCGCCCGCGTGCAGCTTGCCCTCCTGGAAACCATTCCACGGACCACGGGGTACAAGGAGGCGCATCTTAACATCACCTTCTTGCCCATCGGAGCATTTCTAGCGAACGTGATCGCCCAAAACACGTTACCTGAAGGGAGTGTGAGCAAACTCCTTGAGTAGGTATCAACACCTCGTCACCGTACGTGCGAGGTGTTTCCTATAAGCCAACACCAATACCAAGAAGAGTGGGTATATTTGTAGTAGAAATTGTACATAATATGTCTTGCTTTTACATTATTTCATTTATTTTTTGTATGGAAAATGTGCGTACTTTGTGTCCTGCCCAGCGACACGACCGTGGTACAGATACTCTGTGCATGGGTTGTTCCTTGAAAAACGACGCGGAGGCACTATGCACACCATTCGTTCACTGATTCGCACCATCCCGGACTTTCCAAAACCTGGGATCAATTTCCGTGACATTACGCCGATCTTTGGTGACGTGTGCGCATTTCAACACCTCATCAACCTCCTTGCCTGTGCATGGTACGGCAAGGTTGATCGAATTGCAGCACTTGAGGCACGCGGTTTCCTGTTTGGCACACCGCTCGGGCTCGCACTGCACGTTCCAACGACACTTATACGAAAGAAGGGGAAGCTTCCGGGTACGGTCGTTGCACAAACATACGGGCTAGAGTATGGGAGCGACACGGTCGAAATGCACGCTGACGCCCTACGGCCTCGTGAACGTGTGTTGGTTCTGGATGACCTCCTTGCAACCGGCGGCACGGCTGGAGCAGCGTGCACACTTATCGAACGTATCGGCGGCACGGTGGCAGGATGCGCTTTTGTTGTTGAGCTCCGGGGACTTCCTGGCCGCACAAGACTCGCACGCTACCCAGTGCAAGCGCTCGAGGTGTTCGATGCCTAACACCACCATCGTCTACTGTGCTGATGCGATTGTCCTCCTTGAAAAAGGCAAGATTGCCGTGATTGAACGATTGACTAGTCCTGTATGCGGACTCGCACTTCCGGGAGGAAAACGTGAGCCAGGCGAGACACTGAGCATGGCGGCACAACGCGAAGTGTGTGAGGAGACGGGCTACCGGTTTACGGAGCGAGGCGTGCTAGGAACGTTCGCTGATCCTTGCCGCGATCCTCGTGGGGTATTCGTCACCACGGTACTCTACGGCACTGGGCGCGGCAGGGCGCGAGACGAGCCGGGCAAAACGTGCATCCACCTCATGAATGCTGATGAAATCATGCGTTGTCGCAATGATTTCGTCCTTGACCACTTCAGCATACTCGAGCAGTACCTGTCGCTCATGTGGAAACATGTGCCGCATCAGTAGCACAACAGGCGTCTTCCTAGGGAAGACGCCTGTTTCTGTGCCACCTACCCCACGCAAGGGCGTGCAGGGGTGATCTATGCAAGCCGCTTCACGCTGCCATACGATGTGCCGTGGTCCTGGTCTACGGTTTGGCGCCCACTCCCGATAGTGTATCGCTTGGAGTCAGCATCCATGTCGATGAAGTCATCCACAACCTCCTTCAGTCTCCCCGAGGACGAACGACCGAACGATATCACCTCGACCTGGCACCCTGCGGTGGTCTTGAGGTACTCGACGAGCGGCACAAAGTCTCCGTCCCCGGTTGCAAGCACGACCGCATCGAGCTTTGGAGCCATTTTTATTGCATCAATCGCCATGCCCACATCCCAATCAGCCTTCTTTGCGCCCCCAGCAAACACCTGGAGGTCCTTGGTCTTCGCTTCGATCCCAATCTTTGCAAGCGCGTCAAAAAAACCCTGCTCCTCCCCACCCTCCGTGGTCACCACGTACGCAAGTGCGCGGACAAGGGTACGATCTGCAACTGCATCCTTGAGTACGTTCGTGAAGTTTACCTTTGCACCGTACAGGTTTTTGGCGCTGTGATAAAGGTTTTGCGTGTCAATAAATACGGCGACACGCTGGGCCTTGTGTTTGATGACCGACATAACTTACCTACGATATTGAGATACACGTATGCGCGCCGGAATGCGGGCATACCCTTATAAAAACTATTCCATGATCGACCCACGAGACCTACTTCTTGAGGTCGAGTTTCTTGATGAGCGCATTGTACGTGCGCGCATTCTTGCGTTCGAGGTACTTGAGGTGCGCACGCCTATCGGCAACCATGCCGAGCAAGCCGCGGCGCGAATGCGTGTCGTTTGGGTTCTTCTTGAGGTGTGTAGTAAGCTCATTGATCTGCTTCGTAAGCAGACCAACCTGCACCTCGGGAGAGCCGGTATCTGTTGCGTGGCGCGCTGTTTCCTTGATCACATTCTGCTTTTTTCGTGCGGTCATCATGGATGCATGCTAGCACACATTGACAGGTGGTGCAAGCGTACGCAGAATTACTGCATGCCAGCACATAGCGAGCTTGAGTCCCTCAAACGCGCCTTTCTCGAGTACCTTGAAATCGAGCGTGGCAGAAGCCTTAAAACGATAGAAAACTACAACCACTACCTCTCCCGATTCCTCTCCCAGTCACAAGCACGTGAACCGCGCAACATCACCGAACAATCGGTGCGAGATTTTCGCCTGTGGCTCAATCGCCAGCGTTCGTGCAACAACCCCGCCCGCAGCGAAACACTCAAAAAAAAGACGCAAAACTACCACCTTATTGCACTCCGCGCATTTCTTAAGTACCTCCGCAAGCGCCATATTTCGTCCCTCGAACCAGAAACCATCGAGCTCGCCAAGGTCGGAGACCGGTCACTCGAACTCGTGACCCACGATGAACTCCTTCGCCTCCTCGCCGCGCCGACGGGGGCCCACGCGGTGGCGGCCCGCGATCGTGCACTCCTCCACCTCCTCTTCTCAACCGGTCTTCGCGTCTCAGAGGTATGCGCACTCAATGCCGATATTGACCTTACCCGCAACGAACTCTCGGTGCGAGGCAAGGGGGATAAGGTGAGGGTGGTTTTCTTGAGTGATGCAGCGAGAAGTGCAGTGCGGGCATGGGTTTTAGCACGGAAAGACATGGGTGAGGCACTCTTTGTAACACTCGGTACCACACGAAATACCGAACACACACGCCTCACCCCCCGCTCGGTCCAACGTCTCGTGAAGCACTACGCCGCGATTGCTGGCATCACGAGGACCATCACCCCCCATACGATCCGGCACCTCTTTGCGACCGACCTCCTCGCAAACGGGGCAGATCTCCGCTCTGTACAGGCACTCCTCGGCCATGCGAGCATCACCACCACGCAAATCTACACCCACGTCACTGACGCACACCTACGCGAGGTACACCGACGGTTCCACGACACGCACCACGACGTGGTATAGTGCCGGCATGCGTATCACCTCATGGAATGTGAACGGGCTGCGGGCTGTTGCCCGCAAGGAGCTCCTCTACCCCCTGTTTACAGAGCTTCGCCCTGACGTGCTCCTCATACAGGAGACGAAAGCACGCCCCGACCAGCTTCCTGATACCGTGCGCAATATCCCCTCGTACCACGCTTTTTTCGACAACCACAAGACTAAAGGGGGCTACAGCGGCACCGCTCTCTACACCAAGAGGGAGCCCATCGAGGTGATGTATGGGATGGGCACGGCACGCTTTGACACCGAAGGTCGCATGGTTACCGCCCTGTATGATGATCTGATCGTAGCGAATATCTACTTCCCCAACGGCGGCCAGGGTCCTGACCGCCTACACTACAAGCTTGAGTACTACGAGGCTTTTCTTGAGTACGTCGCCCGCCTACGTACCAAGAACCCCGTTGTGTGGGGGGGTGACGTAAACACCGCTCACGAAGAAATAGACCTGGCACGACCGCGCGAGAACGCTGAGAATACAGGATTCCTTCCCGAGGAACGTGCATGGATAGATGAAGTCATTGCTGCGGGCTGGATTGATTCCTACCGCCACCTTCACCCAACCACCACAGGTGCGTACACGTATTGGGATATGAAGACGCGAGCACGAGATCGAAATGTTGGCTGGCGTCTTGATTACCTGTTCATCTCCCCCGATCTCCTGCCGCAGCTCCACGGCGCCACGATCCATGGGCAGGTGCTTGGGTCAGACCACTGCCCGGTGAGTGTTGATCTTGCGTAAGGGTGTAGTGGTAAAGGACAGTTATCCACAGGTGTTGCTTGTGTGTCCTTTACATGTCTTTTATGGCACGTATACTGGTAGGTAGGTCGCGTGATAGTGATTCCTCGTTGATAGGTGGTGCTCTCTTCGCGCGAAGAGCGCATCGTACGTAGAAAGCACCACCTATCAGCAGGTGTTCTTTGGAGGAAAAGTTCTTTCGAAAGAGGTGGCAAGGAAGTAGCAAGAGAAAGAAGCTCACGTGTAGATGTCTGCACCTACAACAAACATTGTGTATGAGACACTTCTACCATGACGAGCGACAATTGAAAGCGAAACCATAAAACCTCTCACAACTTCATATCGTAGTAGTCAGCCCCCAGTAAACCGAAACCGCCTGCGCGAGTGAGGAACTCCACCCGAAACTCGCCACCTGATGGGTCTCCACGAGCCCTTGCCCTATCGAGAGCTCATGGAGATCCACCGGTGCACGCAGGCGGTTTTTCTTTTTACCTTCTCTGGTAATTCACAAACCCCGCTTCGCCAAAAAAGTTGGCTAAGCGGGGTTTTATTAAAATTTGAGTGGTTACCTCCTGAGTGGGTGGTTTGGGAGCTACACGTGGTGTCGTCTCCGTATTGATTCGACCTCCTCCAGGTCTGCCTCTCGCTGCTTGTCCCGTCCACGGGTGCCGAGCACAATAAGCTCTGCGTTTTCGAGACTTGCTAGCTCAGCAGCACGCTTCTCGAGGTACTCGCTCGTATTCTTTGTTGGATCATCGAGCACCTCCTCAAGGAGTGCGTGGAGTATGTTCCCGATACGGGGACCAGGAGTTTCATGTGTAACCTCCATAAGGGTGCCGCCATCAATCTTGAGCATACTGACAGTGATGGGGTCCCGGAGCGCTTCATCAACCATGCTCTTGTATACACGAAATCTGAACGGCTGCTCCTTTGGCCTTCCGCTACCAATCCTGTCGCACTTTCGCACGTCCATGAGGTACCAAATGTTCTCGCTGCCGACATTGACGATCATCCTCCTCACTGCAGAAAGTGTTATCTTGTCGGGATCGCTAAAAAACATGTGCCATCGTACGAGCTTGACGACTTTATCGACAGTATCATTTTGAAACCGTAGATCATTGAGTGCCCGACGCGTTACACGTGAACCGACGACTTCGTGTCCATAGAATGTCCATTCTCCCTGTGGACCCTTTCTCCTACACTCGGGCTTACTGATGTCGTGGAAGAGTGCGGCGAGGCGCACCTCGAGGGGGAAGTCTCGATCTGCCGCATGTTGCAGGGCATGGAGTAGGTGCTCAAATACGTGATACTTGTGTGCCTGATTTTGCTCGACACCTACCGAACGCTCAAGGTCGGGGAGTATTTGGAACAGAAGCCCCGTGTGTTTCATGTGTACCAGTGCCTCCATTGGGTGCGGGGACATGAGTGTGCGGATGAGTTCATCACGGATGCGCTCCTTGGATATTTTCTTGAGCAGTACCGCATTATTGGAAATTGCTTCAAAGGTTGGTTGATCTATACTGAAACCGAGCTCTGCGGCAATGCGGATCGCACGGAGCATACGTAGGCCGTCTTCTTGAAATCGGGCATTGGGGTCGCCAACCGCTCGTAGCACCGCAGCACGTACATCGTCACGTCCTTTATAGGGATCGGCTATGTGTCCTTTATAGGGATCGAGGGCGATTGCGTTGATGGTGAAGTCACGTCGAGCCAGATCATCCATGAGCGTCACACCGAAGGTGACATTGTCGGGACGACGACCGTCGGAATACGTGCCTTCGGTACGGTACGGGGTCACCTCGACCACCTTGAGGCTGGGGGTACGTGGTGCGGCGTGTACGACGCCGACGGTGCCGTACTCATTCGTGTAGTACGTTTCCTCAAACAGTGCTTGAATCTGCTCCGGATGAGCGTTCGTGGTGACGTCCCAATCCTTGGGTTCTCTACCAAGCAAGAGGTCACGAACACACCCTCCCACTAGGTACGCTTCGAAGCCAGCATGCTGGAGTGCATCCGTTACACGTGTAACCTCATCCGGTATGGGGTATGTTGACATAGAGCCATAGTATCGCATGTTGCACATTTTTGCTATACAATGTCTACCATAGGCGTACCGCGACACGGTACGCAGTGTAGCTATAGAGTGGGCGCCCGTGGTGAAATGGATATCACGACAGTCTTCGGAACTGTCGTTCCAGGTTCGAGTCCTGGCGGGCGCACAGCGAACGGAGTGAGCGTGTGCCCGCAGCAACGTCTGGGAGACGTTGCGTCAGGACTCGAAAACCTTGTGTGACGTTTTGCGAACCCGAGCAAAGCGAGGGAAAGCAAAAGGTCCACAAGGTGTACGGAACCTGTAAGGTTCGAGTCCTGGCGGGCGCACAGCGAACGGAGTGAGCGTGTGCCCGCAGCAACGTCTGGTTGCGCGGGTATGGAAAACCTTGTGGACACATTAGGGGCCACGAGCATAGGGATAGTTATCCCGATCACTACTGTCCAACAAAACTATCTAGAAAATAGGAAAAGACCCTGTAGGTAGGC
>CAZMPG010000016.1:0-27341 GCA_964568345.1 uncultured Candidatus Saccharibacteria bacterium
AGCGAGTCCACACCTCACTATCCCCCACGAGCGAGTACACGAACATGGAACCCGATACCACGAGCGAGAGTAGTGCGGTGATGTAGATTTTGTTTTCCATAGTGCTACGAGACGTGCCCTCCCCCATTAAACACAAACCAATACCACCACGGTCGCTTGACCGTCACACACTTCCTGTCCGGTATCCCCGCGCGTACCTCGTCCGCATAGCGCTTCTTGACCTTCACGAACGTTGCCCTGTTTTTACTTTTGCCGATAGCCGTGGTTTTGTGGCTGTCGCGCAGTTCCGTTGCGGTCTGCTTGGATACTTCGCACACCTCGTACTGCCGCGTGACGCGGGTGTAGGCGTACCACCTGTGCTGCACGCGCTCACGCACGAGCTTGTCGAACACCGCGTAATACTGCGTGGCGACCGGCGTGCGCTCCTTGGCGTACGCTTCGATCACGCCGTTACTTGTTGCCGTCGAGAGCGTCATGTACGTGCTCGCTGTAAGAGCCGTGAAGATGAACGCCCACATTGCGATTTTTTTCATAGGTTATCTTTTTGATGAATGATTGCTAATGTATCCTGCCTCCTCTGGACTCGGCACATGCACCCCGAGCTCTGCGCCCAGCCGAATGAGGTTGTCGATGTACTCGACCATCTCCCCGATCGAAAGCTCCGTCGTCGAGCGTGCGACCTCGCGTACCGTGCCCGCTACCTGTAGCACTTTCGGTGCGAGGTACTGCGCCTTTGCCCACTCGTGCACCTCCGTGTCCGTGTATCCCGTCGCCTCCGCGATGAGCGGGTACACCACGCCCCATAGGTAGCGGTTCTGCTGCAGGGAACGATGCGAGCGCAGGTTCTCGATCGTGACCGCGACACGCTTGTCGTTCTCAAAGCGTTTGATGAGCTGGCGATAATGCGCGGGCGACGCAAAGCGAAGCCGGATACCGTCGGGGCCGTTCTCTACGAACGCGGGGAGTTTTATCTCAAGGTGGGCCATGCTATCGTTTTTTCACTAAGAACACCCTCTGGGCGGGCAATAAGCAGCTGCACTCGATTGTTGTACCTACGGTTGGCTTTTCACCAGATGGAAGTACTGCGTGTTCTACCGTGATCGGACTTCCAGTGGTTGGTTTTTCGTCAAAGTACGCGAATGTGTAACCGCACGTTTTGCAGTATCCAGACCACGGATATTTCTTTTTTGATATGTTCATACCTCCACCAGTTTCCTCACCGGCCGTGCCATCCTCGTAGCTTCGTCGACCTCGAAGCTGTCAGTCCATCGGTACGCCGTGCGCCCGCTCTCGCGTAGCCATGAGGCCACAAGAGCGCGGAGGCGCGGCGTGAGGGTATCAATCCATTGCGGTACGCACTCGAAGCGCACGCGGTAGCGGTACTGCCGAACGTTCTTGTCGCTGTGCGTGTGCTCGATCATGCCTGGGTACTCCAGCGCGAGTTCGGAAATGCGTGCCTGCGCCTTGTACCCAACGAACGTATCGCCGTCTTGCATCAGGTCTTCACAGTGCCACCAGCCCACTTCTGGGTGCGTGACCATGATCTTGAGTACCTTTTCGCGTTGACTAAGCTCTGTTTTCATGTTTTACACGGTTTGTGACGCTATCCTCGGTGCCTGTCCTTGTGTCCCGAGCATGGGTCGGTCTGCGAAAATATCCTTGAGTTGCCTCATCCCTTGCGACCTCTTACCCTCGTCGTACTTCGTGTCCTCGACGAATAGCTCTCTACGGTGCTTGTCCTCTCGAATGCAGACCACGTACGAGGGGTTGATGATGCCCTGGCGTACTCGTGCCATGCCTCCGGTGGCTATCGCCTTGAGCACGCTGTCGAGTTCTGAAGGGTCGAGTGCGATCTCGGTTTTCGTCGAGAGCTCGCAGAGGTATCCGGTGCGTATGACTTCGATTGCTTTGACTGGTTCCATGGTGTTAGGTGGTGAGGCCTATAATCGCTTTGCCGCGCGTTTGCGTAGCGAGTGGGGATCGTGGCGGGCCTTGGGACGCCCTGCGTAGCCACGTGAGTAGTCGCCGGTCTACCTCGAACGTCCGCTCGAGTTGCCAGCGTTGCTTTTTGCCGTTCTTGCTACGCTCCGTCCAGTACAGGGTGAACGCCTGTACCTCGCGCCAGAGCGTTGGTTTTGGTACATTGAGCCGTTGTGAGAGGGATGCTAGGCGTTCGGTAAGCTCGATCTGCTCGCCGCCTTGAGCCAAGTCCTCAATGCCGGAGAAGAAGTCAGTCGCCTCTTGCGCCGGTGTTTCCTCTGGTTCGCCCACTTCGAACGTTTGCGCGGGCGCATTTGCGCCTAACGTAGTTGCAGAAGCAGAAGCAGAAGCAGAAGCAGAAGGCGATACCCCATCCAAGGGGTATGCAAGGGGTATCCCCGTACTATCAATCGCTTTGATTTGCTCGCGTATTCTCTCGGGAACACCCTCCCATGCCGCTTGTATACCCTTTTGAGTCTTTTCGCTTCGGTTTGCGTGGTAGCGTTCGAAGTTGCGTATGTACACCCACCCGTCGATGTAGATAATCTTGGGTGTAAGTCGCGGCAGTATGGAGTGCTCGAGATCTCGAGCGTCCACGCCTGTCTCAAACGCGACCATCGAAAGGTCTACCTCGTACACCCCACACCATGAGCTGTGCTCATTTGTGAGGAAGTACAGGAAGACGTACCTGTCGAGCGCATTGAGCTTGCGAACCCATACGTCCGACCAAAACCTCGTGTCTACTGATCGCATTGTGGATGCCATGATGTTTATGCTTGTCTTTTTTCCCGCCTCTCCTGCCGCCGCGCCCTGCGCTTCGCCAGATTTTTCTTTTTTCCTTTAGCCATGGCAGTAGCAGCTAGGGTGGATCGTGCGTGTAGGTACCGTGTTTGCGATGTGAACGACCTTGATCGTTAGCCCCTTGTCGCCTTCATGTGTCTCAATGTCCACGAGTGAGCGTACAAGCGCGTCCTGCGGGGTAGGTGACGTGAGATCAGTGCCTCGAAGCTCCGTGCGCCCACCCTTCCGATCGATTGTGATTTCGATGTCGTACATAGGCCTATAGTGAAAAAGTGCCGACACGCTTCCAGAGCACGATCTCGGCACCGTTGTTCTCCTCGCGGTAGTCTTCCTTGGTGTCCTCCGTCCAGCCGTGCCCCGCTCTAAAAGCACGATACTTACCCATTTTCTCTAGGCGCTCGCGTTCCTCGTGTGCCTTTTTTTCAGCCGCTACACGCTCACGTTCGGCACGCTCCTCGGCTTCGCGTTTCTCGCGCACCTGGCGTTCCTGCTCCTCCCTGAGCTTCCGGTCGGCCTCCTCCTTGGCGCGAAGCTCTGCCGCAGCGCGCTCCTCTGCCTCACGCTTCGCCCGTTCTTCTGCCTCCTTCTTCTCACGAGCCGCACGTTCGATGGCTTCCTTTGCGCGAAGCTCGGCTTCGGTCTGGGCTTTCTTTGCCGCGAGCACCAGTTCCTCCGCTTCGCGTTTTGCACGCTCCTCGGCTTCCGCTACGGCTCGTGCCTTTGCCTCCTCAATCTCCTTTTCGTGTGCGATGCGTGCTTTTTCTTCCTCGAGCTTGCGTTGCTCCTCGGCGAGTCGAGCGGCAAGTACCTCCTGCCATGAGGTAATGCGCTCGGCCTTGTAGACCACGAATGCGTTGTCGTCCATTTCGAGCAGTTGCTCGTCCGAGCACGCGATGCTGTCGCCGATCTGTGCGAGTGCCGCGCGACGTACTGGCAGCGCCTGCCTGCGTGCCTCGAGTATGGCTCGACGCTCAACCTCTGCCTCAATGTCTTTCAGGCGAAGCTCCTCCGGTTCGATGATGCCGGTGAGCTCCTTTTCCTTGGTAATGACCATCTTCGCAAACTTGTTTGCTTCATCTCTGAGCCCCTTGCCAAAGTCCTCTATGTCGCGTCGAGTAGAGACGAGCTTCTTGCGCATCTCCACCACTACAGGGAGTGGTGAGTCGGTAGTGATGCGTGACGCTTCCTCTTTGAGGCGCGAGAGTTCGGCGATCGAAGGGTTAAACTTTTCGATGTTGAGTTCCATAGGTCAGAAGGTTAGCTTGCCAACCCACGCCTCTATGTCGGAAAGGGTCTGGCGCTGATAATCAAGCAGGTACGCGACCTCCTCCGCGACCTCCTCGCGCGTGATGATGATGTAGAAGAAGTCGCAGGTGGGCGGCAGTGACGGGTCATACATGGCGAAGTAGATCGTCTGTAGGTCGTCATTGACCGCGAACGCTTGCCGCGTCTGCTCGATGTACTCGATCGGCACTTCGCGGGTGATAAAGCCCTCCAGGTGAGAAGCGGAATTGAGGCACTTTATTTCGCACGCAACCTCTATAGGTTCGTTGATGATGTACCCGTCCGGCGAGTACGCGATGTCCGCATTGTCCTCGCGCGACCATAGCTCGTTGTCTACCTGCACGAATGGCAGGCCAGTCTCCTGTGCAAGTCGCGCCACCGCATCAGCTTCGAGGGTGTGCCCCCTGTCCATGCGGTTCTCGTTCGGGTCGCGCGGGATTGCTATGCGTTCCGCAATGAGCTCGTAAAATCCCTTTTTCGGTTTCGTGCTTCGCTTGGCCACGATGTCTTTCAGGCGCGTGCCGGTCACTTTTCCACGCCTCGCGTCGAGCCATGCGTCGTTGTCGTTGTAGATAATTCTTTTCATAGCTGTACGATTTTGCCAATCTCCGTGAATAAAAGTCTCCCTTTGCCGTCACACACTTCGCACCCCACCTGCGTCTGTATTGGTATCGGGCATGTTCGCGCACAGTCTTCATCCGTTCCGTTACATCCATGCCACGCTTCTGTGCCTAATAGCCATCCATTGCCATCACAGTTCGGACAGATATCCTCGATCTTGTGTGGTTCTCCGTTCGTGGGTACAAGTAGTGCTTTCATACGCCTACTCGATTGTGCTGGTATCGCTGTTCCGCTCCTCGACCAAGAGAGCGAGTCGGTCTTGTATCTCGTTGTAGTTCGCTTCGATGAGCGGCAGCTGCGTCTTGGCGAGTACCGCCTGCTCCACCTCCTCCTTCGTCTTCGTCGGAGCACCAAGCTGTCGCAAGAGGAAGACGATGCGTGCCTTCACGCTCACCGGCTCCTTCTCCTTCTTCACGTCGGTTGCATCTGTGTCTTCCTCGCCAGTGAGAATGCCGAACGCATTGCAAAATGCGTACCGCTTAGCGTACGTGATAGACATCGCAATCTTCTGTGGGCCACTGTTCGCCTTTGTACCCTCCGAAACCGGCATCTTGACCGTGCTTTCCGTGGTATGGCCAGCAACATGCTGAACAACGCATGTAACACTCACTTCCGTGTCTGATGGGTCAACCTTGATTGAGAATGATAGCCCGTTCTCTTTGAGTAGCGGCTGTACTGCCTTGAATATCATGTCAAGTGGTGCGTACTTGTAGAGAAGTTTGCCGTAGTTGTCTTTTACCTCCTTATCCTTGTCGACGACTGGGCACTCACTCTGGAATGCCGCCATCGCCTGCACATATGCCTCGCGTGCCGCGTCCGCTTTCATCTCCTTTTGCAAAGCGCGAAGCTCCTTGATGGTCTCGATGTCGAGCGTCCCTTTCTGCACCGCCATGGCGATGAGGGCGAACGCGTCGGGCGTCGAGCTCTGTACCGGCACGGCCACCTCATTCGGTGCCGCCGGTACGACTTGTGTTTCAGTTTTCTTATTCATGGTTAGTTTTTCCCCTAGGTACCGTCCGCCGTATGCCTCCCTTGCAAGTCGGCGTTCAGGTCGGACGGTTTCTGGGAGATGCAAGGGTTATTGGATAAGCTCGAGAGTGACCGTGGCGATTGTCGCGAGTGTGGCGAGGGTGAGTATCACCGCTCCCATCCACGCGAACCTCTGCATCTCGCGGTCGAGTTCGCATTCTTCGCGCCACCGCGTCGGCCCCTCGTACCAGTTTTCAGTCATGGTATGGGTCGCTCGCTCTCAAGCTGTTTGCACACGTCCTGTGCTTGCGGTCGTAGGCATACCAGATGTACTTACCTCGCTTCACATGCTCGACGATGAAGTCGATCGCATAGTGCGGGTCGTACGCTTCTGCTCGGGTCACCTCTGGGTGGCTCGGCAGGTGTATCTGTGCAAGGCCGTGGCTGTCTTCGCGCTTTCCATTTTTCATATATTTGGATTGCACGTTGCCCCACTCACTCTCGCAGTAGATAATCGTTCGTACCTCGGTCGGGTCTACGTCCGCGGCCTCTGCCGTGCGTACGAGGTAGTCAATGAGCTCGGGTGTCTCGTGTCCGTAGATCGGTACCACCTCAATGGGTTGTACCGGCTCCGGCAGTGAGTCCCGCGCCCACACCGTCACCTCGCTTGGCTTTGAGAGTATCGCGGTCATTACTCCTATCGCTGATAAAAAGAACAGTGTCCTACGCAAGAGTGGCGAGCTTTTGTACGAGCGCCTTGTGCTCGATCGCCTCTTTGCGGTAATCCTTGTTGAGGATAATTTTCGCGTCGATCCTCTTGTTGAGCTTCGCGAGCTCATTCTCGATGAAGTGTTTGATTTCATTTTTTGTCATGGTGGTTAGGTTAGGTTCTCCACTAGCCCCCTACCCGACGATGTGATGGTGTTGGTTGATAAACGGAACGTTTGCACGCTCCGTCCTGATCCGCGTCGCCTTCGTAAGAAAGTGATGATGGTTCCCCCTTAGCGAGCCTTCTGCCTAGTTAGCTCGCCAGCTGGCGAAAAATGCGGATCAGGACGTAACGAAAAACCGTCCTGTGAAGGACGGCGATTGTGGGGGCTATAGTGCCCTACCTAGTATGGGTCAGTCGCTGTCGATATATTGTGCGACATACGGGTACTTTTATAAATCGCCACCTGGGCGTTCTGTATTCCCCCGACTTCCCCTGTTCCCAAGGAGTAATCGCTCAAACCGAAAACTACGCCGTCCGTCCCCTTTCTCTTATCTCTTTCCACTTTCCTCCCCGAGGTGTCTTGTGAAGTGCTTCTTGAGCGTCTCGTCGAGCGCGCGCTGGAGGCGAATAGCGTGCTGAGGTGAGAGGACCACCTCGGCGACAAGCACCCCGCCCTCTTGCTGCGGCCGAATGAGGGCAAACTGCACGATCACCTCTTCGTCGGTGACGTGGACCTTTGCACTGTTTGCGTACACGGGCCGATGGTGCGGCGGCGTGATCACGGTGTGGCGGTGCTCTTCTGTAGGAGGCATAACACAGGGTAAGAGAAAAGAGGAAAGTAAAAAGAGAAAAGAGGAAAGAACGGACGAGGTTCAAGGATTATGTGGAAGATGGTTGGGATCCTGCCTTGTCTATTTACGTATAAACTACACTAACCTGCACTAGTGTTGCGGCTTGCGCATAATGAGGCCATAGTGCTGCGCCCCTGCGATGAAATCGCGCTCAAAGGTAAATCCAGCCTTTTCCGCGAGCGACCGTGCTTTGTCTTCTGGTACGACGTGGTCTGGTTGCGGCCCCATGCCGCCGAAAGAGTCGGTCCAATCTACGATGAGCACCGTGCCGCCCGGCCGCACCACGCGGAAAGCTTCCCGGAGCACCCCGAGCCTGTCGCTCGATGCGTAGAGCGTGTTGGGTATGACCGCAACGTCGTATGAATTGCCCATAAGGCCGGAGCCGCCGGGTACTTCGAAGTTTGCCACCTTGGCGGTGAGCGCCCCTAGGGAGAGGCGTGTTGCGTCACTCTTGAGCTTCTCCACCATCGCGCTCCGCGGGTCGAGCGCGCAGACTTTGCCGCCGCCGTGGAGCGCGCGGAGCGCCGCAAAAGAGTGCCCCCCTGCCCCGGAGCCAAACACCACGAGCCGTTCAGAACCGTTAAGGTGCAGTTCGTCAATGTTGCGGTCTGGCTTCGTAAACTCCATGGGGAAAGTATAGCACGTGTCGAGTCATGAAAAAGACACTGCCCCTCACTGCGTGAGGGGCATGTGGCGCCCACCATCATTGCACCTGGGAAGGGGCTGAGTGGCACGGGCGGAGACTCATCCTTCCCTTGCCGTTATAGTACTGGCAGTACCCATCAGAGAACCTGAACAGGGGTACGTCTCGCAAGTCTTCCACGGGGACGCTCGCTAGGTTGACGACTGCTCCTTGCGATCCAGGTACGGGCGTGATGCCCCGCTCGGTGATGTACACCGCGCTTCCAAACGAAGCACCGGGTTGGGCGTCAATGAACAGGGCGACGCGGTGGTCGTTAGGGGGAGGGTCGGTGGGAACATTTTCATACTCCCCATCAGGACGATCCTTGCTCACTGCGGCAAGGGCTGCGTGGAGCGCAGTATTATCCGGCTCCATGCCAATCACCGCCGCCTCAATACCGATGCGGTACCCATACGTTCCGGGAAGTCCCCACGCCTCTGTCGCAACACCCCATGCGTCATGTGTGCCGCTCATGACACGACCATTGAGCTGTGCGGCGACTACGTACCGATGCGCGAGACCGCTCGGATCATCCACTTCCGCTTTCCCACCGATTCCGTAGACAATCGGGACTATTCCTGCCGTATCGGGCCCGCGGTAGACCCTGAACATGTCGGGCGCGGTTCGTATCCCCGGTGGCTCCCACGCGTACACGGGGAGGCAAGACACATATAATGCCAGCACGGCAACAAGCCGTGACACAAACGTATTCATAGTGCACCTCCTAGGCGTTATTGCCTAATTTCAACTATACAACAAGTGTGTACGCTTGTACAGCACTCTCGAGGTAAGGTTGTCGCTAACGTCCTGGTGGCTTGATCGAAGAGGGTGTTGCGGGTAGTTCGCTTTCTTCTAGCGCCCGTGGTATTCTCTCGTACAATGGAGGAGCGAGAAGAGCTAGCTACCGGGTCGGAAGCCCAAGCGACCACCGTGGCGGAGGCACCACGAGAAGCGGGGGTGGTCCAGACAGGTACCGAAGCCGCAACACCGCAGCAAACGGCGGGAGGTACAGCGGAGGGCACTCTACCCCCGCGAGACTGCTCTGCGGTGTATGCGCTCGTGGTCGGTATTGCTGCGATCTTGGCGGTGTTCCTGAGCCTCCTCGCCGCGCTCGTGCTCGGCATGGTTGCAATCGCGTGGGGGATCCTGCGCGTGAGGCGAGGGAGACCGGTCGTTGCTTCGTTCGCTATTGCTCTTGGGGTGCTCGCGATTGTGCTCGTCGGCGTGTCCGGGAGGATCTACTGGAGCATCATGCAGTACGGCAGGGACCCCTTCACCAACAAAATCCTCTCTGATAGTGAGCTGCGCTCGTTTGGGCTGAGTGACGAAGATATTGCGAGGATACACGGGGCACGGTAGAGAGGGGCGGAACGATGAGGTAGGGGACGAGACGTGAGACTATAGAGACGACGGATATGCGTCGTAATCACCATGGTCTATAGTCCATTGTCCCGTTCGCACTCCATCGTCGTCTACTATCCCCGCTTGTCTACCCTAGCCCGAGATCAAGCCGTCTGCCGCTTGGACAGGTAGTGCCACCCTCGATAGACCAGGTGCCTCCCAGGGTGAGGCCCTCCTCGCCCTCGGGCTTCCAGTGCGCAGTGCAGAAGCAGCAGTTGCCAATGGTGAGGTTCTTCCAGAGCGAGCGGCGGTACTGTGCGATAGAGTCCATGCCATCGGCGCGTATCCGCTCCATGATATTCTCCATGAAGCCGCGATGGGTGACAACGAGGATGTTTCGCTCGGGGCGGGCGGCGAGGAGCTCGAGCGCGCGCCGTGCGCGGGTGTGGAACTCCTCGAGGTTCTCCTCATCGCTGTGGTGCCACCCCTCCCTGCCGGCAAAGTAGTAGAGCTTTGCCATGATGAAGAGCGAGCGTGGATTGAGCCAGCTTGTGCCCCAGATGTCGCGTGGGCGGCGGAACTCGACGACGTCCTCGCTCTCCTCGAGCGGCAGATCCCTGTCGCCGCGTACGATGTGTGCGGTTTCGGTGGCGCGGGCGAGCGGGCTTGTTAGGATGAGGTCGAGCGGCACAGAGCGGAAGTACTCGGCCACGAGCGCCGCTTGCACCCTCCCCTGCCCCGAGAGCTGCGTCTCGGGGTACTGATGTACCCACGCGCGGTTGCCTGCGGTCTCACCGTGGCGGAGGAAGTAGACGGTCTTTTGCATAGCGGGTAAAAAGAGGAAAGAGGAAAGGGAAAAGTAAAAAGAGGAAAGACAAGGCGTAACAGTATACGGTATATCGTTTCTTTACTCCTTTCTCTTCACTCTTTACTCTTTACTCTTTTCACTTTCCTCTTTTCTCTCCATCACATCGGCTCCTCGTGCTCGGTCTCGGCGAGGTGGGCGTGGTCGTTCCAAGCGACGAGGCGCCACTTGTTGCGGCGGTTTGAATGTGAGCGGTAGCGGCAGATCGTAATGCCGGTATTCATCGGCTTGAGGAAGCGCATGAGCCGGAGCGCGAGCATCGAGTCGGGCAGCCCCTCGGTCATCATGGCGGTCACGAGGACCCGCATGAACCCAGCATGGCTCACGACGATGATCTTCGTCTCGGGTCGCTTGACGAGAAAGTCGAGTGTGTGGAGTGCGCGGTCATGGAGGTCGAAGTAGCTGTCCTCGTCGCCGAAGTGCCAGCCGGGGTCGTGGAGGTGGATGAGCATTTCGCGGACGTAGCGCTCCCCCTCGGGGTCGTTGAGTGGCTTTCCGATGAGTGAGCTCGGCGGCACGTACTCGCGGAGGAGGTCGTGCACCTCAAGCGGTAGGCCGGTTGCGTCTGCGATAATCTGCGCAGTCTCCCTGGCGCGCGGCATCGGGCTCGCGAGGATAACCTCCGCGTCGAGGCCGCGGGCGCGGTCGGCGACGAAGGATGCTTGCTTGCGCCCGAGCTCGGTGAGCTCCGTGCTTGCGCCCTGGAAGACGTTGAGGGTGTTTTGCTCACTCTGCCCGTGGCGGATGAGGTACACGTACTTCTCTACTTCGTCGGTGTGCTGTTCCATAGGTTTACGATGCTGCGTTCGTGCTCGGCGCAGCACAGTGCTCGATGATGGCGAGCTCGAGCGGCAGGAGGGGGATGTCGGTCGTGCCGATGCGCTGGTGCGCGTCGAGGAAGTACATGAGGCAGCGCGAGGTGAGCGCACGCGAGCGTGCTGCGTGGTGGCTCACCCGCTGCCACACGGCGTCTGAAAGCTCGGTACGGAGGAGGGGGTGTTCCGAGGGCGCCGCCCGCGCAAGGAGCACCGCACGGAGGAGGCGGAGGAAGGTCGTACTGATGGCTCGCGCATCGGGGGTACGGACCGCGATGCGGTGAAGTTCGCCGAGCGCATGGTCGGCATTCTGCTCGGCGAGCGCGTCGAGGAGGTCGAGGAGTGCAGCCCGCTGTGGCGCGCCGGTCACCTGTTCGACGAGCTCCGCAGACACCGCGTGGTCGGTCGCGGCAGCGAGGACCTGCTGGAGGATGCCGTGCGCATCGCGGAACGACCCATCGGCGAGGAGTGCCACGAGGTCGGCGGCAGCGCGCTCTATCGTCGCCCCCTCAGCCCCGGCGACGCGCTCCACCATCGCGCGGAGCGTGTCGTGGGTGGGGCGTTCGAACGAGAAGGACTGGCAGCGCGAGATGATGGTATCGGGGAGCTTATTGTACTCGGTCGTCGCGAGGATGAACACCACGTGCTGCGGTGGCTCCTCAAGTGTTTTGAGGAGCGCGTTGAAGGCCTCTTTCGTGAGCATGTGCACCTCGTCGATGAGGTAGACCTTGTAGGGCGACGCGAAGGGGAGTGCATGCACCTCCTCGCGGAGGATGCGGATGTCGTCAACACCCCGGTTGCTCGCCGCGTCTATCTCGTGGAGGTCGCGGTCGGCGGTGCCGATGGAGCGTGCGAAGATGCGGGCGAGCGAGGTCTTGCCGGTGCCGCGGCTTCCCGAGAAGAGGTACGCATGGCCGATGGCACCCTGCTCGATGGCGCCCCGAAGGGCCCGCACGACGTGCTCCTGGCCGAGCACGTCGTCAAACGTTGCGGGGCGGTACTTACGATACAGCACCTGTCCAGGCATCAAAGCAGTATACGCCTGTTACGTCTACGTGCCAGTGGACAAACGGGAGAGAAAAGTGATAAGTAAAAAGTAAAAAGAGGAAAGAGTAAAGAAACGACATACCGTTACGTCTGTCTTTTCTCTTTCCTCTTTTCACTTTTCTCTTTTTACTTCCTCTCCGGCAAGCTCTGCCGCCGATGCGAGATTGCCGCGTGCCTGTTCCACAGCACTCATGCCGCGGAGTGCTTCCGAGGAAGACGAAGCGATAAGCCACGCTTGGTTGAAGCGACGCATTGCAGCATCATACTCCTTACGTTGGTACGCCTGCCAGCCGCCCGCAAGGGTTGCCCGGAGCGCTTCCTCGCGGCTCCCTGCCCGTTCGATGATGCCCGCGACGAACGCTTCATCTGCGGCGACGAGGTCGGGGGTCTTTTCGAGCGCGCCGAAGCGGGGGAGAGTGCTCGGATCGGCGGGCTCTTCCTCGCGGGGCACTTCCGGGGCTGCCGGCTCCTGTACGAGGGGCGTCGTAGATGTGGCGGCTGCCTGGGTCGCCTTGTGCTTTGTGCGCTCGACGTGGAGCTTGTACACAACGAGGCTTGGCACGGTCGTTGCGAGAATGACGAAGATGATCCAGAGGCGTACGTAGAACGCGCCGTGCCGTATCGAACGAGCGGAGCGCTCCGGGTCGCGGGCTATTTGGCCGTCCATCGAGCGCACGGTCGAGGAGAGGCGCACCTCGCTCCAGAAGAGGAACGTGGGTATCGCCAGCATGAGCGATACGATGAGTGCGCCAGCGAGCGTAATGAGGATCGTGCGCGGATCGCTCGGGAGCGATCCGGCAACAGAGAGGCGGTAGCCAAGGACCCCCGCGAGGTACAGCACCCCCACGAGGGCCCACACGAGGAAGAAGCGTGCTGTGCGCATGGCCGGTAGTATACACGTCGCGGTGTGGCAGGGGGCTTGCACAAGTGATTATTGTGTGCTTACATTATAGCTCCTGGCGAGACTCTTTTTCTGTTTTCCTCTCGTGGTCTAAGGGGAGAAATGGTGGTGGGCTGTCTCGCCCCCTTCCAAGCATTTGCGTTGAGCGAATGTTGGGAAGGGGGACTAGAGTACCTGTTTTTTCACCTGTTCCAACAGGTAGAAAGAGTGAGGTCCTGTCCCCCGTTCTTTCAGTTTTTGGCGAGACTCCATTGGTAATTTTCCTAATAAGGGAAATGCGTATTACCTGTCTCGCCCCCTTCCGAGCGCTTACCGGGGTGAGTGTTGGGAAGGGGGACTACTGTTATTTTTTTCACCTGCTTCGACAGGTAGGAAGATGTAGGTCCTGTCCCCCGTTCTTTCAGTTTTTGGCGAGATTTTGTGATTGCTGTCTCTCTCCACGAGAGACGAACCATGATTTGTCTCGCCTCCTTTCGAGCATTTGCTTGCGCGAGTGTTGGAAAGGGGGACGCCGGAAGAGGATTTCCTCACCTGCTTCGACAGGTAGGAAGATGTGGGTTCTGTCCCCCGTTCTTTCAGTTTTTGGCGAGACTCCATTGGTAATTTTCTTAATAAGGGAAATGCGTATTACCTGTCTCGCCTCCTTCCGAGCGCTTACCGGGGTGAGTGTTGGGAAGGGGGACTGCTGTGGTTTTTTTTCCACCTGCTTTGACAGGTGGAAAGATGTTGGCTGTGTCCCCTGCTCTTTCAGTTTTTGGCGAGATTTTGTGATTGCTGTCTCTCTCCACGAGAGACGAACCATGATTTGTCTCGCCTCCTTTCGAGCATTTGCGTTGAGCGAATGTTGGGAAGGGGGGACTATTTAGATACTTTGCCCTGTTCGTTGGGTAGGGTAATTTAGTGCGGGTGTCCCCCTGTTCTTTCCCATGTCCTCTTTTCGGAGGACGAACCATAGGAGAATCGCATGAAAATGTTCGGTATCCGCCACCGTGTCAAGAAGACGGTAGACGGCGAGGCGCGGCCTACGCAGGTGTGCCGCCTCGATGAAGGCGGTGCAGCAACATGCTACGACCTCCCCGACGATCAGGCCGAGCTCGACTGGGTGTACGGTCGGTTTCCGATCGCACACCGCGCGGTCGAGGGTGGGGACGACCTCACCTCCTTCAAGCCCTGGCACGTGTCGTGGCGCAAGGTGCGCGAGGGTGAGGAGCCGCCGGAGCACCTCGTGAAGCGTGAGGGTAAGACACGCTTCATCGCTTCCCGGGTACCGGCTGCGTACGACGGTTTCCGGGCCGGAGACGCGGTGTACACGGCACTCGGTGGCTCGGGAGACCGGCTCGCGCTTGCCATCACCGCGCTCGCACAGCGGGCCGGAGCGGGGAGTGTGTACCGTATACCGCCTCCTGCACTCGCCGCTCTGCGCGGCGTTTGCAGCAAGGAGAGCGATGCGCAGACACTCGTTAGGCTTGGCCGCGACAGGCCCGACCTCTTCTACCGGATGCGGCCGATTGACCGCGAGGTGGTCCTCATCCGCGAGCGGCTTCGCGAGCTCGTTGCGGCGATGAAGGACCGCATCGCGTGCGAGCAGCGGATGCACCAGCTCTTCATCGGCAAGGTGTTCTGCAATCCGCTCGACCTCACGGAAGCCGGGTACCTCGAGTGGGAGTACGAGGCGCGGAAAGCGACCGATACGGTGTATCGCGATCTCACCGCTCGCGAGCGAGCGTGCGAGCGGAGCCTCGTCGAGGCGCTCGAGGCGTCGCAGGTATACCGCGATGTATTCGAGCCGGTCGAGGGATGTGGTCCGCGTATCGCGGCTCGACTCATCGCGGCGATCCAGGACATGCGCCGCTTCAGGTACTGCGGCGGGCGGCAGGTCGGCATGCCGAAGCTCCGCGCGTTCTGCGGTGTGCATGTGCTCGAAGGGCGCTTCCCGCGGAAGCGCCACGGCGAGGTTGCCAACTGGTCGAAGGATGCGCGCCAGGCGCTGTACCTCTTCGCCGACCGATGCAATAAGCGGCCCGGATCGGTGTGGGGGCAGAAGCTCCGCGAATACAAGGCGGCGTACCGCGCCACCCACCCGGAGCCGTTGGTCGGGGAAGATGGTAAAAAGCGGTATACCGACGCGCACATACACAAAATGGCGTCGTGGAAGACTGCGGCGAAGTTCGTGGACTATGTCTACCGGACATGGATGCCGATAGCGTGCGCAAACGGCGATGGAGTCGCGTCGTAACAATCTGTTCTCTGTGCGGGACTTTCATCTTTGTGATCGTGCCTATAGCACATCTTTGGAGGTCTTGTCCCGCACCTTTCAGGTGGCACAACGAGCGTTGCGGCACGTGAAGGGAATATTCTGGTCATCCCCCTCGCTATGGGGAGGATGGTGGGAGAGGGCGGTGTCGTTCGATGCCGCGAATCACTTCTGCTACCTCCGCGGCGTTCTCGCACGCCATGAGCCTTGCGCGAAGCTCCGAGGCACCATCGAAGCCGTGCACGTACGCCTTGAAGTGCTTCCGCATGACCGCGAAGCTCTTGTGCGGCACGAGCGTCTCAAACGCCGTGCAGTGCTCGGCAAGCACCGCGAGCCGCTCATCGAGCGTCGGCGTGTACCCGCGGAAGAACCAGGGGTTGCCGAAGATTCCCCGCCCCACCATGACACCGTCCGCTCCTGACTGCGCCGCTTTATCTCGCGCATCGGTAAGCGACACAACATCACCGTTCCCGATGATGTGGGTGGTACTCCCCAGTGTGTTGCGAATACTGACCGCCTCTTGCACGTGCTCCCACCGAGCAGGTACCTCGGAGAGCTCTGCCCGCGTGCGGGCGTGTATCGTGATGGCTGCCGGTTCTTCCTTGAGGAGCTCGGGGAGCCAGGTAGCGAGGTCGTCCCTGCGGTACCCGATACGGGTCTTCACCGACACGGGGATGCGTTCGCCGACCGCCTCTTTCGTTGCACGGATGAGCTCTCGCGCGCGGGCGGGGTCTTTCATGAGCGCCGCGCCAGCCCCCTGCCTTTCGACCGCGTGGTCGGGGCAGCCCATGTTGAGATCAACACCGTCGAAACCAAGGTCGGCGACAAGGCGTGCGCCGTACGCGATCATGGCGGGGTTGCTCGAGAAGAGCTGCGCGACGATGGGGTGTTCCTCTGGTGCGTACACCAGGTCGCGCATGAGGGGGTTCTCGGCGTCGGGGAGGCGCTGCACCTCACGGGTGTGGTAGAGGCCGTCTGCGGAAACGAATTCGGTCCAGAGTACGTCTGGCTTCCCGTACGTTGCGATAATATGCCGAAACGCTGCGTCGGTGACATCCGCCATCGGCGCAAGCATAAGGTAGGGGCGAGGGAGGGTGGACCACATATGAGAGAAAAGAGATAAGAAAAAAGGAGAAAGGGGAAAGAGTAAAGAAACGACATGCCCCTACGTCTGTTCTTTTCTCTTTTCTCTTCTTACTTTTCTCTCGCACCATACCGCGCAATATCCTCCGGCGCAACGGTGAGCGTATCGCCGGGGGCAAGGGTGTCGGCGAGGATGCGGTCGGCGACGAGCTGCTCGACGGTGTCATGGATGGCGCGGGTGAGTGGACGGCCGCCGTTCTTGACGTCGTAGCCTACCTGTGCCACTGCACGCACGAGCGGCTCATCTACGACAAGCTCGATGCCCTTCTCGGCATGGAGCCGCCGCTTGAGCGCGAGGAGCTGGAGCCGAGTCACGTCGTCTGCTTGCGCGGTGTTGAGCGGCTTGAACACCACGATATCGTCGAAGCGATTCAGAAGCTCGGGGCGGAATGCGTGTGTGGTGATAAGGTGCTCAACGAGTGCCTCGCGTGAGAGTGTGCTGCCGTGCTCGGTGGTCTGCCACACCAGGTCTGCACCGGCGTTTGAGGTCGCTATGATGACAAGCGAGCGTGCGCTCACCACCCCTGCTGCCGCATCAGTGTAGCAGCCTTCGTCGAGGATTTGGAGGAAGAGGTCGTGCACCGACTGGTCGGCTTTCTCGAACTCGTCGAGGAGGAGCACGCCGTAGGGCTGCTCCTCGATGCTGCCCGCGAGAGCGCCCGGCTCATTGGTGCGTGGTGAGCCTATGAGGTGCTCGAGCGCCTCGGGCCCCTGGTACTCGGACATGTCGAGGCGGATCATGCGCCCGGGATCGTGGAAGAGCGCTTCGGCGAGCGCTTTTGCTGTCTCGGTCTTGCCTACGCCGGTTGGCCCCAGGAAGAGGAAGGTGCCGACCGGCTTTTGACTGTTCCCTACCCCGCTCCGTGCCCGCCGAATAGCGCGGGCTATGGCGCTAACCGCTTCATCTTGACCCACCACCCGCTCGTGGAGGAGCTGCTCGAGTCCGGTGAGGGTGTCGCGTTCCTCCTTCGTGGGGGTGCCGACCGGTACGCCGGTCTTCGCGCGAACGAGCTCCTCGACGTCCCCTGTAGACACCTGCTCATGCCCTGCGCCCACCGCCTCTGCAACCACCTCCTCGAGGAGGTCGAACGCTTTATCGGGCATCGAGCCGGTTGGGAAGCAGCGCTCGGCGAGGCGGACCATTGCCTCAAGCGCGGGGATGGTGCAGGTGACGCCCACTGCCTCCTCACGGCGGTACGCCCGCTGCTCGAGGAGGTCGAGCGTCCCTCCCGAGGAGAGGTGCCGCATGTGCACGACGTCGCAGGTCTGCATGAGGCGTGCGTCCTCGGCGAGGTGGTTGTGGAACGAGCGCTCGTCGGCAAGGAGCACGGCTTGGAGGCCCGAGGAAGAGAGGTATGGTACGAGGAGGTCGGTGAGGTCGGTACCGACCGTTGCGGCGCTCGCGAGCGCATTCGGGAAGCGGTCAATACAGACGACCGTGTTGCCCGCGTGGAGCGCCTGGTCGAGCATGCCGCGGACCACGGTCTCGAATGCAGCCTTGCTCCCGCCGGTTGAGGTGAAGAGGAGCTCGAGGTCAACGAGGAAGAACTGTTTCGACTCGAGGAGGGGGAGTGTGTGTCCGGCGAGGACCTTGTGGTAGAGCTGCGCGACCTTGGTGCGGAGGCCGAGAAGGTCGCTCCCGACGAAGAGCGCGTTTGCCTGATGGCCGCGTGCGAGCACTCGCTCGAGGTCTTCGACCTCGTCGTGTTCAGCGCGGTGGGTCATGCGCGCTGCGTCCCACACGGGGTCGTGCGCAAGGTCATGGCCGAAGCGACGGAGGAGTGTCGTCTCGCCGTACCCCCACGTCTTACCGAGGCCGGGGATGCGCCCGAGGCTATCGCGCGACCAGAAGCGGTGGGCAAGCCGCTCCTCCTCACCGATGCGCTCGACCCACCGCGCGGCCTCGACGCACTGCTCGGTAGTGCAGTCGTCACGCGCGAGCGCAGTAGTAAGCGCGGGATCGGCCGCAAGGAGCGCCGCGACGTAGACGGGGAGCGTTATCGGCTGGTCGTCGGGGAATACGAGGTCTTTGGTGGGTACGGCGTGGTGATCTTCGAAGAACGCCTCGAATGACTCTTCGCGCATGCCGGCTCGGAAGAGCACCTCCTGTCCGTACCCCTCGTCGAGGAAGCCCCCTGTCGCATCGCCTGGCTGTGTGCGGGCCACCAAGGCCCCCACTTCCCAGCTCACCCCGGGCGCAGGATAGCCTGGCTCGGCGATGTCGTGCTCGAGTGCGCGGAAGTAGTACGAACGGTGGAATGCGTTGAGGACACTCACCACGAAGAGCACCGAGAGTGTGACGAGGAACACCCCGAAGACCTTGTACGCCGCGCCAGCGAGGAGCCCCGTGCCGGGGAAGCCGTCCATGCGTCCGGCAGCGAGGCACACGACGGTGAGCGCAAAGAGCGCCACGACGGCACCGGTGAGCTGCCGCATGAGGTGCTCGCGCCGCTCGCGGGGGAATACACTCCGGAGGAGGAGTGCGGGAGCGTACTGGTCTGTCACTTTCGCGGAGAGGTCGGCGTACTGCATGGGCTTCTAGGCGGTGAGGATGAGGAGGACGCCGGTCGTCGTGGCAATAGCGACGAGGAGTGGTGCGAGGAGCCAGAGGACAAACGAGAACACCCCGATGAGTACGGTGAGGAAGAGTGCCACGACGCCGAGCACGATGAGGATGCTCCTGAGGAGTGCGCCGACAAGGCGCATCATGCTGTTCGCCACGATGGTTTCCGCCCATGCTTCCGGGTGCTCGATGTCGAACGGGAGCGATTCGTTGAGGCGGTGGAACGGCACGAACAGGGTGCGTGCCATGAGGCCTATCGAGAAGAATTCCTGGATGAACCAGACGAAGTTCCCCACGATGCCGATGTGGTCGCGGAGCGCGTACGTGTAGTGCCAGCGCAGGTACGAGAACGCAAGCGGGAGCATACGGTACAATATCAGTATAGCATGGGACGAGGGAGAAAAGAGGAAAGAGGAAAGAACGTGACGTCGTTTCTTTTTACCCTAGGGCCTACGTAAAATCCTGGCGATTTTGAGCGTTCAAGCCGCGAATTCCGCATTGCACCGGCCTTGCTTTAAGCCATATTTGCTCATTTTGCGTAGGTCCTATTCTTTTCTCTTTCCTCTTTCTACTTTTCACTCCGCCTCCGTCTCATACTTCACAAACACCTTCGGTGCAAAGCGCAGGTCAACGTAGGCGATAGGTCGCGTGCGGTCGAGTGTGTCGCGGGCGGTGACGGCGGTAATGCGCCGCACGAGCTCTGCCACCGCTTCGGTGCGGGGAGCGATGATGCGCAGCCCGTCCACGGTGTAGAGCTCGATGTCGCGTTCGTCAACGATGAGGAGCGCCTGGAGCGGCGTGGTGCTCGCAAGCGCTTGGTAGAGCTCTGCAAGGTGGGGAAAATCTCCGGGTTCGAGGAATTGCTGCCCGATGGGGGTGCCGTGCGTGAGCGATCCATAGTAGCGGGGGTAGATGGTGCCGGTGAAGAGCGGCGCCTGTGCGTAGAGGTAGCCGGTGGCGTCGAGGAAGTAGCAGGTACCCCAGAACTCCTCGCGCTGAGAGCTGGCGGGGAGTGCGCGCTCGTGTGCGACAGGTGGCACGACGTCGCCGCACCAGAGCGCCTGCGGGGTACGCTCGGCAAGGGTGACCTGTACCACGCGCGGTGACGACCGCTCCACCGTAGCCGATGCAATGCGTGGGAACGCCGCAGTGAGCGCGCTCGCGAGCTCCGCGCGGGAGAACAGCGCCACCGAGTCAGCGGGGAGGAAACCGAGAACCGTACGGTGGAGGTGCTCGGTGGCTACTGCCGTGACGTCAGGCACGGTGAGCGCACCATCCGTTGTGACGTGGATAGCCGTGATACGGAGAAGTGGGTGCCGAAGTGCGCCTACGGTGAGCGCACAAGCGATGAGCATACCGCTCACGGTGAGCGTCACCTGCACGACGCGGAGGGCTCGGGCGCGCTTACGCCCCGTTGGCGAGCGAAATACCCGTGCCCCGATCATGTACGCGGGCGGAGGGTGTCGGTGTGGAGGTAGGGTTGGAGCGCCGCGGGCACCCGTATAGAGCCATCTTCTTGCTGGTGGTTTTCGAGGAGAGGCACGAGGATGCGGGGCGATGCGATGGCGGTGTTGTTGAGCGAGTGGACGAACCGCAGCTTTCCATCGGCATCGCGGTACCGGATGTTGAGGCGGCGCGCCTGGAAGTCGTGGAAGTAGCTCGAGGAGTGTGTCTCGCGGTACCGCTCCTGCGAGGGCACCCACGCTTCGATGTCGTACTTCTTGACCTGACCGAGGCCGAGGTCGCCGCCGCAGTTTACGACGACATGGTACGGGATCTCGAGCTCCTGGAGGAGGTACTCCGCGTTTTGGGTGAGCTCCTCGTGGAGCGCGACCGAGGTCTGGTGGCTCGCCTCGCAGAGCACGACCTGCTCGAGCTTGTAGAACTCGTGCACGCGGATGATGCCCTTCGTGTCCTTGCTGTAGCTCCCCGCTTCGCGGCGGAAGCAGGGGGAGAACGCGAGGAATTTTTTCGGCAGATCGCGCTCATTGAGTACCTCGTCCTGGTAGTAGCTCATCGTCGAGACCTCGGCGGTGCCGGCGAGAAAATCCCCGTCCTGCGTCTTGTAGAGGTCTTCCTCGCTCTGGGGGAGGTAGCCGGTGCCGACGAATGGCTCCCGGCGCACGAGCGAGGGGGCAAGGAGCGGGGTGAGGCCCCGCGCGGTGAGGCGGTCTATCGCAAACTGCCAGAGCGCAAACGAGAGGAGTGCCCCGTCGTTCTTGAGGTAGTACCCGCGAAACCCAGCACTCTTCGCGCCGCGGTCGAGGTCGAGCATACCGAGACGCTCCATGAGCTCGATGTGTCCCCGCACCGGAAAGGAGAAGGTCGGTCGTGTGCCGACCACGCGGACCTCGGTGTTCGCCGCGTCGCTCTCCCCCTCTGGCACCGACATGTCGGGCACGTTGGGGACCTGTACCATGAGCGCGTGCCACTCGCGCATGACCTCGCGGAGTTCTGCCTCGAGCGCCTGGAGCTTCTCCTTGACGGAGCGCATCTTCGCGATACTGCCTGCACGCTCGCCTGCACTCTGCGACGCAATGGTGCGGCTCACGTCGTTCTGCTTCGTACGCTCCACCTCCGCGAGCGCCTGGAGCTCCCGACGCTTGTCGTCAACGGCAATGAGTCGGTCGAAATCGACCGCGACGTGCTTCTTCAGTGCGCCCGCCTTCACGATATCGAGGTTGTCGCGGATGAATTTGATGTCGAGCATGGCGTGGTGTGATTCCAACTGTACCACAGGGAAGCAAGCGGAGCCAGGAGTGTGGGTGAAGAGACAAGGTGCGGGACTAGGAACAATAACGGGACAAAAGACCATAGACCAGGGGAGACGCGTCTATAGTCTTTTATCCATAGTCTCTTCCTGTGGTCTATTGCTCCCCTCCGTGCGCATCGGCTACACTACGGGCATGGAAGCACCTCCTACGCTCCTGGTGCCGAGCGACAGCACCTTCCCTCCCCTCCTCCGCGAGATAGCGGACCCCCCGAAGCAGCTCTACCTGCGGGGCGTACTCCCCGCAGCGCCGATGAAGTACCTTGCGGTCGTGGGGTCGCGCAGGTACACCCCGTACGGGAGGCAAGCCTGCGAGCAGCTCATCCGCGGCCTCCGGGGCCAGCCGATAGCTATCGTATCCGGCCTCGCGCTCGGTATTGACGGTATTGCGCACGAAGCAGCACTCGCTTCGGGGCTCACGACAGTGGCGGTGCCCGGCTCAGGCCTCGACGACCGCGTGCTCTACCCCGCGAGCCATCGCGATCTCGCGAAGCGCATCCTCGCCGCAGGCGGCGCTCTCCTCTCCGAGTTTGAGCCGCTCTCTAAGCCGCGCCCCGAGAGCTTCCCCAAGCGCAACCGCATCATGGCCGGCCTTGCACACGCAGTCCTCATTGTCGAGGCGGAGGTAAAGAGCGGTACGCTCATCACCGCGCGGCTGGCCGCCGAGTACAATCGCGACGTCCTCGCGGTGCCGGGGCCCATCGGGAGCCCGACGAGCACTGGCCCACACCTCCTCCTCAAAAAGGGTGCGGCGCTCATTGCGGAGAGCGCCGACATTCTCGAGGCGCTCGGGCTCCGCGGTGAAGCGCCGCAGCATACGCTACCGCTCGACCTCTCCCACGATGAGTGCGCTATTATTGAGCTCCTCCGTACCCCGCAGACGCGCGACGACCTCATCGCCCAGAGCGGCCTCCCCGCTACCACCGCAAACATAATCCTCACCTCCCTTGAGCTCAAGGGGCTCATTGCTGAGCGAATGGGGAAGGTGGTGCGGGTATAACGCGCAAACACCACACCCCGGGGTGTGGTGTTTGAAATGATGTTACTACCGTACTATTACAGTGCACCCGAGTAGTCGACCGTGGGCATGCTGCCGCCGTTTGTCTTGAACTTCACGCCACCCGCCTCCACGTCCACATTACCATCGCTTGCGTTGAACGTCGCCCCGTCGGTGATGACTTGCATCGAGCCGTTCTGAATGTTTACCGTGGCGCCCGGCGCATTGACACGGAGCCCACCGCTCCCGACGATGACGTTGAGGTCCTCTGCACTCCCTACCGAAGCGTATGCGCCACAGCCCTTGACCGAAATGTCCTTGAGCTGCTCTGATTGTGCATCATTCACGTCGAGGCCGAGCACATCAACACGTACCCCTGCGTCGCAGAGCGCTTTCGCAACGAGGGCGGGGTTGCCGCCGCAGGTCTCCTCACCGTCACTGAGGAGAAAGACCTCATTGTCGCCCTTCGGGTACTGAGCGAGGATTGCTTTCGCCTTTTCAAGTGATGCGGCGAGTGGCGTCCAGCCCTTTGCCTGGAGTGCATTGACGTCAGAAGCAAGCTGCTCTGCGCTCTCGCCGAGCTTTGAGAGCTCCTCGATCCCGGCGCACGAGAGCGGCTTGTCTGCCTCGCTGTTACTCCCCTTATGGCCGTACGCGATGACGTCGAGGTTCGTGTCAGGGCTCATTTTGTCGAGGAGCGTGCCGACCGAGCTTTTCATGAGGTCGAGTTTCGTCTGCGAGCCGAGCACCTTGTTCATGCTGCCTGATGCGTCAACGATGATGACCGCATTCTTCTTCTGCGGGTCTACGCGGGCGCTCGACCCATTCGCTTCCCCGCCCGTCTGTACGTTTGCGCCCGGAGTATTCACCTGTACGCCGTCTGGTCCGGTGCGAACGCTCGTGCCGTTTGCGTCCACCGATACCCCATCGCTCCCGACGCGGACGCTCGTACCGCCGAGCCCGCCAGCGCCGAGGTAGTACCACCCCACCGCAAGTGCGGCAACCGCCGCGATAGCTGCATAGGCGATTTTATTCATAGAGAATGTGTGATTATGGTTAGTAGTAGGTGTTGCTACAGCGCCGCACGAGACTGCGGATCCTGAAGGGCCTGCTCGAATTCCTTGTGGTATGCGCGCGCGGTCTCGAGGAAGAGGTCTGCGTAGTCGGGGAGCTTTGCCGCGAGGTACGCTCCCACCTGCTCGTCGCCGGCCCCCTCCCCAACGAGCGCATCAAGCTCCGCGCGTTGCGGGGCATCGAGGCGAGCGAGCGCTGTCGTGAGCGCACGGCGGAGAACCGTCTCGCCTATCTCGGCGAGCACCTGCGACTGCTCAGTCGGGTTGAGGCTTTCGAGGTGGAAGAGGGAGACGAGGTTGCTGCGCTGTGCGTCGGTAATGTCGAGAGCCATATTTTTAAGTAGTAGTTATTGTTAGCGAATAAGGAAGCCGCCACCTGTCCCCGTTGTCGGGACGATGGTCCCCGACGAGAGCACCGGCACCTGCCCCGTCGCCTGGTACCGCGCTGCGGCGCGTGCGCCCTGGACAATGCCGGTTGCCTGCTGCGCTTGTGCATTGAGGATGTTCGCTTCGACGCCGGTCGGGCCACCGAGCTTGCCGCTCGCCTCAACATTGGCGTGCGTCTTCCCGAGCACACCCTGCTCGAGTACCGGCTGCCCCCCGGCCATCACTTCGCCGCCAGCCATCAAGCCGAGTACGGCGCAGATTGACCGTGGGTTGACGAGAGTTTTAAACTTTTCAGCAGTTGCATCGAACGCTTCGCGCGCAGCTGCTGCAAGCTCGAATGCCCGCGTGTAGATCGCCTGTGCAGAGCCCTGCTCGACCGCTGCGTCGCTACTAACTTCGTGCTGTTCGTGTTGTGCTTCGTTCATACAAAAATGTGCCACGTGTGGTAATGCCCCTATTGTACGTGCACCGCGCGCCGCCTGCAATGCGCCCATACCACAGCAGCCCCATGAGGGGCTGCTGTACGGTACGGTGCGACTAGGGTAGCTACTCGCCGGCGAGGATGACGACGCCCTCCTCTCCTTCGCTTCCCTGCCCAACCTCCTTCGGTGCGCGGTGCGCGAGCTCGTGGATAGCTGCGTACTTGCGCGAGCCGGGGTAGCCGGTCCCCGCGGGGATGAGGCGGCCGATGATGACGTTTTCCTTGAGGCCGCGGAGCGGGTCGCTCGTGCCGCGTACGGCGCTCGAGATGAGGACCCGGGTGGTGTTCTGGAAGCTCGATGCGGAGAGCCAGCTCTTGCGGGTGAGCGAGACCTCCATGATGCCGAGGAGCTGCGCATCTGCCGTAGCTGGCTCGCCGCCACGCTCCGCTGCGCGCGCATTTGCCTCAGCGAGCTCCCACTCCTCGATCGTGTCGCCGACCGCAAGCTCGGTGTCGCCAGAGCCACGTACCTTGCGGCGCGAGAACATCTGGCGGATGATCACCTCCATGTGCTTCCGGCTAATGGTCACGCCCTGGAGCTCGTAGATCTTGCTCGTCTGGGTGATGATGTACTCCTGTGTCTTCTCGCGACCGGCGTACTTGTAGAGCTCGGCGAGGTCCGCGGAGCCGTCGGTGAGGAAGTCGCCCTTCTCAACGCGCTGCCCCTCCTTGACCGAGACGATGCGGGGCAGGTACGCGACGAGCTCCACGATCTTCCCCTTCTTCACCGTGCCCTCGTCGGGGATGATGGAAATAACCTTCTGGTTGCCCTGTACCACGATCTCAGAGACGATGCCGCTTGTCGTCGCGATGACCGCGGGGTTCTTCGGGATGCGGCGCTCGAAGACCTCCTCGACGCGGGGGAGGCCCTGCACCACGTCCGCCTCGGCTGCCGCTGCACCTCCCGCGTGCTTCATGTTCATGGTGAGCTGCGTGCCCGGCTCGCCGATAGCCTGCGCGGCGACGGTGCCGACCGCTTCACCGACATCCACAAGCTGCCACGTCGTCACGTCTGCCCCGTAGCAGCGCTGGCAGACACCGTACTTGAGGGTGCAGGTGAGCGGTGAACGCACCCGGACCGATGGCACGCTCGAGTCCTCGATGCGCTTCGCGTCGGCCTGCGAGAGGAGGGTCCCCTGCGGGACGATGACCGCCCCATTCGAGTCGGTGGCGTCGGTAGCGAGGTAGCGGCCGCGGATGTTCTTCGCGAGGTCCATGCTCATGCCGAATGCATTCACCCTGCCAATCACGACCGATTCGGCGGTGCCACAGTCTGCGTCCATGATGATGGCGTCCTGTGCAACATCGAAGAGCTTGCGGGTAAGGTAGCCGGCGCGAGCGGTGTTGAGCGCGGTGTCGGCGAGGCCCGAGCGCGAGCCGTGGGTCGTCGTGAAGTACTCGATCGGGGTAAGGCCCTCCTTGTACGAGGCGATGATCGGGAATTCGATCGTCTCGCGCGCAGTGTTCTGGATGAGGCCCTTCATACCCGCCATCTGGGTGAGCTGCCCCATTGAGCCGCGGGCGCCGGAGATGACAAGGTCGTGCACAGGGCCCTGGGGGTCAATGGTCGCAGGGATAGCCGCCTCGACGTCGCTCTTCGCCTTGTGCCAGACCTCGATGATGAGCCGGCGCTTCTCCTCGCGGGAGAGAAGTCCCTCGTCGTACTGGCTGCCAATGAGTGCCACCTGCTCCTTTGCGTGCTTGATGATGTCGCGCTTTTCGGGTGGCGTCTGGAGGTCGGTGAGCGACCAGGTCACGCCCGACCGCGTCGCGTACGTAAAGCCAAAGTTCTTGATCTTATCAACGATGTACGGTATCTGCTCAAGCGAGTAGTGGTCGATGAGGTCGTTCACGAGGCGCACGAGCGAGCTCTTCCGCATAACGTCGTTTATGAAGGGGTACTCCGACGGAAGGACTGAGTTGAAGAGGAGCCGGCCGACGGTCGTCTCGAAGACCTTGCCGCCAAACTGCGCGTACTTTTGACTGTCGGTGCCAAGGACCTTGACCTTCGCGCGGAAGCCGACGATGCCGTAGTCGTACGCACTGATGGCCTCATTCGGGCTCGCAAAGTAGCGTCCCTCGCCGAGCGAACCCTCGACGAGCTTCGTCATCCAGTAGCAGCCGAGGACAATGTCCTGCGCCATGGCGACGACTGGCTCACCGCTCCCGGGCTTGAGAATGTTCTTGTTTGCGCTCATGAAGCTCGCTGCTTCGAGCTGCGCCTCTTTCGAAAGCGGTACGTGGACCGCCATCATGTCTCCGTCGAAGTCTGCGTTGAACGCGGAGCACACGAGCGGGTGGATGCGGATAGCGTTCCCCTCGATGAGGACCGGGCGAAACGCCTGGATGCCGAGCCGGTGGAGGGTCGGTGCGCGGTTCAAGAGCACATGCTTGTCCTTTGTCACCTCCTCAAGGATGGCCCACACCTCGGGCGCTGCCTCTTCGATGAGTCGGCCAGCGCCGCGGATGTTGTACGCGAGCTCTCGCTCGAGGATCTTTGCGATGACGAACGGGCGGAAGAGCTCGAGCGCCATGTGCTTCGGGAGACCGCACTGGTCGAGCGCGAGCTCGGGGCCGACGACGATCACCGAGCGGCCGGAGTAGTCCACGCGCTTTCCGAGGAGGTTCTGGCGGAAGTACCCCTGCTTGCCCTTGAGGTAGTCGGAGAGCGACTTCAGGGGCCTGCGCTGCGCGATGCTCATTGCCCCGCTCTGCGCCGAACCGTGGCGGATCGAGTTGTCTACGAGCGCGTCCACCGCTTCCTGGAGGATGCGCTTCTCGTTGCGGAGAATCACTTCCGGCGC
>CAZMPG010000017.1:0-25529 GCA_964568345.1 uncultured Candidatus Saccharibacteria bacterium
AAAGGTACTTGGTACTTTACCCTCGTGCCAGAGTACCGAGTACCTTTTTCTTGCGCGTGGTTCTTACAAACCCCGCTCGCGGGGAGCGTGGTGAACGTGACCATTCGTATACGGGGGTCGCGGACAGCACGCTCTCGACAAGAAAAAGGTACTTGGTACTTTACCCTCGTGCCAGAGTACCGAGTACCTTTTTCTTGCGGAGTAGGTGCGGGATGGAAAAGGTACCCGGTACCTTTATGGGGAGGTGCTCCGGTTGCGGAAGGGGGGCATAGCAGTGGTGGTTCGCAAGAGCCAGCCATCGCTATGCCTCGCGAGGCAGCCGGAGACAATGGTGTCTTCGGTAAAATTTTTTCCGATTTTGAGGAGAACATCCATGTCACAGACGTCTCTGTCCTTTCGTCCGTCCCTGGTCCCCGCCACCCCCGCCCCCGTCGCCAGCCTCATCATTGTCGAGGCGGGCTACCGCGCGCGTTCGCGCGCGGTGGTCGGGGTCCAGGACCCCGAGGCGGCGGCTGAAGCCGCCCGCCACGCCGCCGAAGAGGCGCGTCTGGATAAGGAACTTTGCGCCGCCATCCTTGCCGAAGAGGCAAGGTTGGCGGCCAAGGCCGAGGCGGCGAAAGCCGCCCAGGCCGCGCACGACGCGGCTCTTGCCGCGCGGGCTCGCGCGGAGCGCGAGGCCCGCCGCGAGGCGGCGGCCGCCGCCAAGGCCGACCGCGCCGCCTGCCTGGCCGCGACGGCCCGTGGCGCGGCCTTCCGGGCCGAGCATGGGTCGCTCGAGCGGACGGAGTATTCCGTCCGCGGAAGCACCGTGTTCAGGGGAGCCAAGGACGGCTCCCTGTGGATACTGGCGGGGGGCGGCACCCCCGTTGCGGCGGCCAAGGATGGTCGGCCGATCGGGGCCTTTGACCCCGCTGCCGCCGCGCGGGCGCCATGGACGGCGCCCGGGGGACGTACCAACGTTCCCGGCTTGGGCCCCAGCAAGGGGCAGTCGCCGTCGGCCAGCAATGGCCGTGGCCAGGGGAGCAAGGGCAAGAAGTAGCCCGAGCTTCCCACCGGTCCTCAGTATGACCGGTAAAGAAAAAACTACTGCCCGGTGTGGGTGCAACCGGGTAAGGAGAACACGCCCTCGGCATGGGTCCGAAACCCGAGCGGGAAACTGCGCCAAAAGACTCGTACGGTGGGACGTGCGAGCGTTGCCTGATCGGGGCGCGTGAAATACCGATCCGCTGGACAGAGTGCGCCTGCGTTAGTGGAAGCGCTCACCCCTCGTACCGCACAGTGTTGGGGCAATGACACAGTGCATTTGCCGGAGCGGTTTCCGGCACAGGAGGGAGAACACTGGTTTACGTTCTCCTCCTCATTTGAGCGCATCACACCTGGTGCACTCAAAGAGAGGAACTCTAGACACAAGCGGGCCACTACACGGTCTGTACTGAGAGTCCCGTGACGTTTCGAAAGTCGCGTGTGTTGCGGGTAAGGAGCGGAGTACGAGTAGAGAGCGCTGTCGCAGCTATGGTTGCGTCGGGCAGTTTCATACCTGCTTGTCGACATATCTGCGCGGTGAGGAGGGAAAGCTCGTGATCTATGGGTACAAAATAAAATCCCGTTTCAAGAAACAAGCGCACATATGTGCGCTCACGGTCGCTCCACTTTGTGAAAGAGAGGAGCTCGATCATGACTGATGCCGGGAGGAATACGGTCGCGCCCGATACGAACACATCATCGAGCATACCAACCACCTCGGTTTCATTATTGAGGTAGGCGATGAGGATGTTTGTGTCGACGGTCATGGCTACCGCCACTCAGCACGCATATCACGCACGTGGCGCTCGAGATCCTTTTTGCGGCCCTTGAGGATGCCCACCACCTTTTTCCACTCCTTCGGCACTTCGCGGCGAGGGGGGGGTGACAGGTCCAGACAGTATTTTACGTTTTTTTGTCGCCGTGCTCATGTGGCGAGTATAGCACGAAGCGAGAATGCTAGACAAAAGATTGCGGATTAAAAGGATAAACGACGACGGAACCCGTGAGTGGCCGGTGAGGTGGGTGCGACAGAGGTCGTACGCACGTCACCGCCCATGCAGTTTGGAGCGGAGGGGGATGTCTCTGGTGGTGCCACCAGAGTACTCAAAAAAAGCGGGGAAGGCACACCCGCTCATGTGAGGAGGTCACATGATTTACCGTCTTCCGGACGGCCGTTGCGTCGTCCTGGGCGTGGTCTTCGCGAGCTACGCGCTCGCGTTGGATTACGCTCGCGGCTTGCGGGGTTAATTACCCAGCAACCGCATCGGGGGACTCGCGGCATGACCCCCCGGCCCGCACCGCAACGTGTGGGGAATGCCCGCTCTTTTGAGCGGGAAGCGAGAGAGGTGGCTGGCGAGAGCCTAAGCTGGTCGCCGAGGTCGGCTTCTGCCGGCCGGTCCGTGCATACGGACGAATGCTGCACAGGGATGTGCGGCGAGAGGAATGGGGAGCGTGTGCCGTGGTTGGTGCTCGCTCCCGAAAGCATGGCAACGGAAAGGTTTACCGTTGCCGGCTTATACCTGCTCGCGAGTGTATCGCGGGCGGGTAGAGAGCCAAATAACAAGCGAGATCATGGATATAAAGACTGTGGATGAGGGACGGTGTGCGGTGCGTCCGCATGTTACTACTGTCGTCCATTGTTTTTCATTTTCCTGTTGCGGGCAGAATGCGTGCGTAGGCGCGTGTCGTGCCGGCGACGGTGAGAATGGTCCACCGGATGATAGCCCGCCAGTTCGATTCTGGCGTCGCCGCGAAATAAACGGAGCACGTGCCTCCGCGATCCCTCGTGCACAAGGGGTCAGAATGCACGGAACAATTCCCGAGGCCTTGTGCCTCGAGGGGGTAGCGCAGGTTGCGGTCGGCAGATAGGGGCATTATTGCCGCCTCAGCAATCCGCGCCACGCTACCAGAAGCCCATAGGGGCAGGAGAAAGGTGATGAAGCGATCAGTCCAGCGCCAGTTGCAGGCGCGGTATAAATGAAGCAACGGGAGCGTGCGTGGGGGTGCTCTCACCCACGACGTTTCCCGAATCGCACTGGAAGAGCGTCACCATCCCCTTCGGGGGTAGGAGGAGGCATGCAGACCTTTCTCCGCGCCAGGAAGCGGCGCACAGAAAAATACTTCCCGGCTGATCGCTCAGCCGTGGGGTGCTGCAACGTCGCCGCGAGCGACATGCATCCCAGAAGAAATGCCGGTCGCCCCTCATAGGACTGAGGAGGCGAGCAAAGGGTTATGGCATATCAACCCTCCGGAAAAATGTGCAAGTGCCTCGGCCCGTCGCCTCTTATCAGGGGTCGAACGGGCGAGCGAGGTGCCCGGCAGCTTGGTGCCGGCCCATCCACCTGCCATATCAACGGCGGTGTGGATGGGAAGGAGTGTTAGCCTCCCCAAGATCTGGGAACGAGTGATCGTGGTTTGATCACTCGTTCCGACGGGTCGCCTTTTGGCGGCCCGCTCTACAGGGCGCCAGACCATAGTCGGGCGCCCTGAGAGGGTATGGGTGAATGGACACGGTGAGCAACCTCTCAAAAATGTTTAGGGCGGGAGTGCAACTCCCGTCCGGAGACGAGACGAGTACCGAACGGACATCCCGAAGGGTGCACCGGTGCAGCGCATCGTTCGGGCGGTCTTAGGGCTGCCTGGGTGGCATAGGGAGGTGCGTAGTAGTATTACATCCTATCCACCAGCTTGTAGATCCAGTCATGTGGGCCAACCGCAAGAAGCAACGCGGTGTTGTGGTCAATGTACCGGAATACGATGCGGTATCGCCTATCCACGCGGATGCTCCACAGCTCCTTCCTGAACGGGCGAAGCTTTTCGGTATGGAGGGAAGGGTGGAGTGGGTCTACAGCGAAGAGGCCTTGCTGCTTCACCGCACGCGCTTGCATGTGTGCGGGCAGCGAGAGGAAGTGCTTCTCGAACCGCTCGGTGGCGAGCAGCTTCATGCAGCAGTGCGCGTGCGGCGTTTCGGGATAAGCTCCGCGAGCGAGGAGATTTTCTTATACCTACCGGCGCGGTAGTCGCGCTCCGCAGCTTGGATCGCTTCCAGGAATTCGTCGCTGAAAAGGCCGAGTGATGCGGCAAGTGATTCGAGCCGATCTGCGTCGAGCTCGACAGAGACGGTGCCACGCTTGGTGGGGGTGATGGTGAGATCAATGGTGTTCATGTCTGCATAGTACCACGCGAACGTGCGACGCGGAAGGATAACCTACGGGACTATGGACCATAGACTATGGACGATAGAGACGGTTGTGTGCGTGACAAGTATCGAGTATCGAGTGACGAGGACATCCCGAAGGGTGCACCGGTGCGGCGCATCGTTCGGGCGGTCTCGCGACTGCTCAAAGATACGCGGGCGTAAGCCCGCACCTTTGCCTTTCTCCGCTATGCCATGGTGGGGGAGGGTTCAATCCAATCGGGCGAGAGCCCGAAGGAGGAAAACATGGCTGGTGTTGCTGGGATATTTTTTTCGACAAGGGTCTTTGGCGACGATGATGTCGCCAAGATCCTGGCCCACGTGAAGGAAACGGCGGCACGCCGTGTCCTTTTCGTGGACACGCCGCCAACGGCGGCGCTGTGCGGGGCGGTGAGCGCCCTCCTTGTGCTTGGGATCGAGGTGGTCCTGCGGGATCACCACGACGTTGCGGAGGTGAAGACCCCGCGCGACGCCGAGATCCGTGCCGCGGCCGATGGGCTGCGCGCCATCCTTGGCGCGAATGCGGTTATCAGTAACCGCACCGCGCATCCGGGCTGCGCGAGTCTCGTCGGGCTCGGCGAGTTCGCCCGTGAGGGTGATCTCGTGATCGCCGACGCCGATCGCGATGGCACGCTCGCCGCCATGAAGGCGGTGGGCGTGACCTACGACGGGCACGACCGCGACGCCGCTATCCTTGATGGCGCGTGGTCGGAGATAACGCCGGAAAACGGCGTGTCGGAATGGGGGATGACCCTGTTTCGGGGCTTCATGGCCTTGCCCCCATTCAACCTGCAGCGACCACAAGAGCTCGAAGGAGCGCGGGATGCGTTCTTTGGAGACTTTGTGCGGGCCGTGCAGGGCGATGGCGCCTCGCGCCAAGCGCTTGAGGCGCGAATCGAGGTCTACGAAGCAGCCGTTCAGGCCGCTCGTCGGGTCCTCGGGACCGCGTCGGAGGTCCTCCCCGGGGTGTGGCAGGTGGACGCGCGGAGTGAGCCGCGCTACGACCCAGCCACTCTCACGGGTGAGCTCGAGCGCGTGCACGTCGACGTGCTCTCAGAGGGGATGCGGTACCTCATCGAGGGACTTCCCGCGGACCTTCGTGCTGTGCTTGAGGTCGAGGAGTACAGCGTTATGCTGTAGTAGTGCAGCACTGGGTTCGAAGACTGCATTGACGTCGGCGCGGGCCGGCAAGGAGACAGAGGATGGTGCTCTATCGTATCGCAAGGAATACGACTCTTGCGCCAGCGAAGCAGACCCACCACGGGTGTGGTGAGGGGGTGAAGGGGCTTTGGATGAGCCCGAATCCGGTCGCCGTATGTTTCGAGCACGCGGCGGATCGCTGGGAGCGCGGTGTGCAGGTATATGCCTACCGTGTCCCTGAAAAGACGATCGCAGCCCTTGGCGGGTTGCAGCGTCACGATGGAGCAACCGAGATCTTTATCCCCGAAGGGTACCTTCGGGAGGTGAAGTTTCTCGGGTGCTCCAAGCGGTACGCCGAGATCAGCAACCCCGATGCGCGTAGGCGCGTGTACTGGTGGCGCAACTCGCGCGCAGTGATGCATTGCGCACGAAACGGCGTCGGGCCGAACGTGCAGACGCACTGGGTATGGGACCCGTCCAAACGGGGCGTGGTCAAGGTCATTGTGGAAATATGGCCGAAAACGACGTAGTACCACGTCGTTCTTTTGTCCCGTGGTCTCGGGAGCGTACAGGGCGCTCCCGACCTTATTTGGGTTCGCGACACGTTCGTGGGTCCATAGAGGCATGGGTGCGGCGCGGTGTTCGTATACGGGATTCGTATATGGTAGCGATAGTTGGTGATGTGTGGCCCCTACGCGGGTGGATGTATGAGCAGGCAGTACGGCGAGTGGCGCCCACCTTACGGTGGGGTGTGCCTATTCCCTCCTCAAGGGTGCCGCTGCTGCGGTGCGCGCTCTGCGCATCGCCGTGCATCTGCCCGCGTGCAGGTCAACTGCGCGGTGTCGTCCGTCCGCGCCACCATCGCCCGTCTCAATTGGACCCGTGAACGTATGTTCGTGGGTCCATAGAGGCAAACCGCGATGTTGCCCGCGGCTAACAGGCAACCAAAACGCCACGGCTAAGCCCAGAGAGGGTGATAACCACGGCACACATGAGGAGGCCACCATGGCTAAGACGCTTTCAGAAGTAAAGGCGATGATGAAGACCGATAAGGTCTTCGAAACCCAGACCGCCTTCGGAGTAAATGATTTCGGGAAGTATCGCCCGAATATCACATTCATCCTCGCGAAGGAGTTCGACGCCGACCCGCTCGCGTATCGCCGCGATGCCCCCACGCGGGAAATGACCCGCGACATGAACATTGACCTCGACGGCGAGGTCGGCGTTCTGTTCGGCGACTTTTGGAAGTCGCAGAAGGGCGGTGCCTGCTTCCGGCCGAAGCCGATCGCACAGGCACAGCACGTGCTGATGCAGGTGGGCTGGGGCGGCGCATTCAGCCGTACCCGTGGCGTCCGCAGCGATGTAGCCGGGGCAGTATACTACCGCTGCGCAGTAAGCAATGGCGGCGGAGCGGGCAACGACTACCTCGTCGTCCCTGTCGGCTTCTATCGCGCCGTGCGCGATGTGGAGATCGACGGCAATGTGGCGGCGACTGCGCCGAACTTCGCGGAGAGGGCGAAAACCATCCGCGAAAAGTTCACGCAGTATGACCGTGAGCAGGCCGACAAGGCGTCTGCCGAAGCTCGTGCCAAGGCGCAAGCCGAGGATGCGAGCAAGGCGGCGAAGGTCGGTTTGCTTCCGCGTCTCGAAGCGGCGAACATTCGCCTGGTCGCACTCGGGCGCGAGCCCGTAGGACTTGGCGAGATTTCGTTCAGATGGGGCTGGCAGAACCAGCACTACGGCGAACGGAATGTCGCCGAGGTCGAGCGTCAGATCGCCCAGCTCGAAGCCGAGCGTGCCGAACAGGAGCACAAGCGCCTCGCGCGTGAGTGGTTCCAGCCGAAGTTCGAGGCCTTCAAGGCCCGGGCGGAAGCAATCAATATTTCGATCGAGTTCGGGGACGAGACCGTGCGTCTCGCCGGAGAGCATTACGGGCAACCGTACTCCGATGAGGGGCTGGCAAAGTTCGTCGCCGATCTCGACAAGCGTGAGCGCGAAGCCGCCGAGGCGCGGGCGAAAGCTCAAGCCGAAGCGACGTACCAGACGCGGAAGACGGAAGCAGCAGCTCTCGGGTTGCCGACCGACATTCGCATTTGGTGCCGTCGCGGCGGTCGCACCAACGCGGGCGACGGATGGGTCATCGGCCCGGATGGTCAGGACCGTGGCAACACGGCTTGGTACAATCCGCGCCCTCGCTACTCGTCCGAGGGTGACAAGATCTGGGAACAGATCTTGTCGGGAGAGGTCGTGCTCAAGTGGTCGAAGTCATGTTCGGCAGCTGCGCACGAGTTTGAGGTGATCCACCTTCCGTCTGCCGATCTCACTGAGGCCCAGCTGGAGCGTATCGGTGAGATTCAGGATGAGCTTGGGGTGGAGTGGGAGGGTGCACGTGGTCTCGCGTCCGGTCTACCGAGCCCGCCGGTCGGCAAGGGGTGGGGTTTGCTCCCTCGCATTACCCCTGCCCGGGTCGGCCGGGTGGTCGAATGTGCCGACGTTCCACTAAGTGCGGCGTTGTCTCCCGCCCCGGAAGGAGGGTCAGTGCAAGAGGCTGTGCATCCTGCCGCGCAGGGCATCGGCACCCCCGCGAGCGCAGCGTCACTCGCATCGCTTGCGGCGCAGTTCGGGAGCCCGCAGCGCCAGAAGCGGCGGGGCTAGTTCTTTCCGGGCACGGATGCCCGTTGTTCTTTCGTTTCGGGCGAGCGGAGATGGATACTTCTCTCGCCCCGTCATTGCGGCGCTTGCGTGTGGCCGAAGGGCTGCGGGTCGAGCGTCGCAAGAGACGTCTGTTGTTACAAAACCACACACGGTCGCTTACTTCCGATCTATCGTGCGGTGGCTAGGAAGCGGAGCGTGTGCTACACGGCCACCGCGATGCCGTGTGCACGTACCTCTTGTGTGATCGGGCTTTCTCGTGCGAACTCTCGATCGTTCATACCGATTGGCTCAATGGCGTACGCTCCCTGGATTCGCAGGGGAGGATCCAAAAAATAAGCACCTCGTATTGGCGTCCCCTGGGACGCGCTTTTTTGTATGTGTCGCTACCCCCATCGGATAGTGGTCACCTTACGTATCGCTTCGCCAACCCGCGCCATCTCTCCTGCCGCATACGGATGCCCGGGCCAGTGCTGGTAGCCGTCGCCTGCAAAGCGGGGGATGAGGTGGACGTGCGCGTGGGGCACGAGCTGCCCCGCAGCTTCGCCGTTATTCATCATGACATTCAGGCCCGCAGCGCCGACCGCGCGCATGATGCGCGGTGCGAGCATGTGGACTGCCTCCATAACGGCGGCCCACGACTCGGGACTTATATCGAGCAGGTTCATGCAGGGTGTCTTCGGAATGACGAGTGTGTGGCCGGGGTTGTTGGGGCTTATGTCGAGGAATGCGAGAACCGCTTCGTTTTCGTACACGATCTCTGCGGGAACCTCCCGCGCAATGATCTTGTCGAAGATGGTGGCCATGGGGGGAGTATAGCAGTGAAGAGAGAAAAGAGGAAAGAGATAAGAGAAAAGTAAAAAGAGAAAAGAACAAGACGACATAAGCGCGTCGCCCCTTTTCACTTTTTACTTTTCTCTTTCCTCTCCGTATCCCTCCCGCCATGGTACAATGGCGCCGATGCGCCTCATCAGTGTGGATACCTCTGGTCTACGTTTTGCGCTCGCGCTCGTCGCTCTAGCGACGTGTGCTGTCGGCGGGTACGCGGCCGTCGCACCGCAGGTAGGCACCCTCATAGGCGAGGTGCGCGCATTCGTGCTCGATGCGGTTGCTGCGGGAGATACCGACACGCGCCCCGAGGCCGACCAGGGTAGCTGGAACATTGCGACGAACTTGCCTACCGAGGATTCCGGCGCTAAGCCCACCACAAGCGAGCCGCCGGCGCACGGGCAGTACGTGCTCGTCAACCTGGAGGAGCGTGTGGTCGCGGTGTACGAAGACGGTGCGGTGGTGTACGAGGCGACCATCGTCCACGTGCCGGAAGAGGGGCCGGATACGCTCGCTGCGGGCACGTACGTCGTAGACCGAAAGCGCGAGCGCGAGCTCTCGACGGTGACGCTCGTCGAGTTCCCCTACCTCGTGCACTTCGACGATCGGTACGCGGTGCACGGCGCACCCCGCACCCGTGAGCATGCTGTAGCCACCACGACCGATGGGTCGGTCGAGCTTGCCGACGACGACGCGCGGGTGGTGTTCGAGCTCGTGCGGGTCGGTGCGCCGGTCTACGTGCGCGCGGATACTGGTGGTACTACCGGAGCACCCACGGCCGAGGGAGGGCTCGCGGTTGCCGACCGGGGCGACCTGCCAGCGACGAGTGCGCGGTCGTATGCGCTCATTGACCTCGACACGGGACAGATGCTCCTCGAGAAGCGTAGCTCTGCGCGCTACCCCATCGCCTCGATCACGAAGCTCGTCACCGCCGCAGTTGCGAGCGAGGTGTTGCCGCAGGGGAGCGAGATACGTGCACCGGACGGGCAGTACTACGCGCTCGGCGACCTCTACTACCCGCTCTTCCTCCGCTCCGATAACGGGGTCGCGGAAGCTATTGCCGCTGCGAGCGGCACGCGGCAGTTCGTGACCGCGATGAATGCGTACGTCCACGCGCTCGGCATGGAGCACACGTCGTTTGCCGACCCGACCGGCCTCTCGCCGAAGAATGTCTCGACCGCGCACGAGCTCGTGACGCTCGCGGTGCACCTCGCCGCGAAGAAGCGGTTCCTCCTCGACATGTCGAGCGAAGACGCAATGACGATCACGAGTGCAGCAGGGAAGCGATGGAGTGTCGTGAACCAGAACAAGCTCGCGACCGACCCGCACTTCCACGGTGGCAAGCTCGGCTTCACCGACGAAGCGCTCCAGACGTCACTCGCGCTCTTTAGCCTCCCCGTCGAGGGGGGGACGCGCTCGGTGGCGGTCGCGGTGCTCGGCTCGCAGGATTGGAAGCAGGACACCCGTGCGCTCCTCCGCTTCGTGCTCACGCATGCGCGTGCCGCGGAGTAGGCGCGGTGCTGCCCCCTTATCCCTCTTCCTTAAGAATGTAGGAGGTCGAATCTCCTACATAGTGCGGTATGGTACACTGCGAGGATGGCCGCGTACACACTGCGAACGCTTGCGGGAGACGGTGAGGGAGTGCTCACAAGCTATTCGCCGCTCGTGCGTACGCTCCTCCTCGCACGGGGAATAACCGATGATGCCGACGCCGCACGCTTCCTCGCACCCGATTGGGAGCGCGACACGCACGACCCCTTCCTCATGCGCGACATGCAGAAAGCGGTGGAGCGCATCGCGGAAGGGATGGCGAGGGGAGAGACGCTCGCCATTTGGAGCGACTACGACATGGACGGCATACCGGGCGCGGTGGTGCTCTGGGAGACATTCCGTGCGCTCGGGTATACGCACGTGCTCCACCACACGCCACACCGCAACCGCGACGGTTTCGGTTTGAACGATACCGGCCTCGATGAGCTCGCGGAGCGCGGAGCAACACTCATCATCACCGTTGACTGCGGCATCGGCGACCGTGAGCCCGTTGCCCACGCACGCGCACTCGGACTCGATGTCATCGTGACCGATCACCACATTCCCGGCGAGGAGCTCCCGCCTGCGTACGCCATCCTCAACCCGAAGCAGGAAGGGTGCACCTACCCAGAGCAGATGCTCTGCGGCGCCGGTGTCGCCTTCAAGCTCGCGACGGCGCTCCTCGCGCACCTTGTGCGCCTGAAGCCCGAGAACCTCACGCTCCCCTCTCCCGGCTGGGAACGCTGGCTTCTCGACCTCGTTGGCATGGCGACAATGGCCGACCTGGTGCCACTTACCGGTGAGAATCGCGCGTTCGCGCACTTCGGGCTCGTCGTGCTCCGCAAGTCGCGCCGGGTCGGCATCCAGGCACTCCTCACGGCTGCTCGCACCGACCAGCGCTTCCTCACTGAGGATGATGTCGGCTTCACGATAGCGCCGCGGGTGAATGCGGCGAGCCGCATGGGGCACGCGTCGCAGGCGTTCGCGCTCCTCGCTGCCTCCGATGCGGGAGAGGCGCTGTCGCTCGCGCGCGAGCTCGAAGCGATAAATGCCGAGCGCAAGACGGTCGTCGCGACGATGAAGCGGGAGATCGGTAGGCGCCTCGAGCACGCCGGCCTCAAGGAGGTCATCGTCCTCGGCAACCCCGACTGGAAGCCATCCCTCCTCGGCTTGGTCGCGGGCGGGCTTGCGGAGGAGTACGGCCGCCCCGTCTTCCTCTGGGGGCGTGAAGAGGGGGTGACCATCAAGGGCTCGTGCCGGTCGGGGGGCGGGGTGAACGTGTACAACGTGCTCCATGCCGCGCACGAGAGCTTCCTCGAGTACGGGGGGCATGCATACTCCGGCGGGTTTTCTGTCGCGTACGATGCTATCCATACGCTCGAAGCCTCGCTCATCGCCGCGTACCAGCAGGTTGCGTGCGAGCACACTCCGGTAGTGCGCGAGGTAGATGTGCTCCTCACCCCCGACGAGGTGACGTGGGACACGTACCGACAGGTCGCGCAGCTTGCCCCCTTCGGCGCGGGCAACCCGAAGCCCCTCTTCCTCATGCGCGAGGTCGTGCCACGTTCGGTGCGGAGCTTCGGCAAGGGGAGCGAGCACCTCGAGGTCGTGCTCGCACGCACCGACGGGAGTGAGGTGCGCGCGATCGCCTTCTTCACGAAAGCAGACGCGTACCCCGCGCTTGCGACGGGTGAGCGTTCCTCACTCATTGTGCACCTCGAGGCGAGCGCGTTTCGCGGCATTCGCGAGCTGCGGCTGCGACTCGTGGATGTGGCGGGATAGTTTTATACCATGGGGCATCATAAATGACCGGCCGTCGCAGCGTGCAACGGCCGGTCGGTGCCTATGCCCCCTTCAAGTAGTCTGGAGCGTAGACGGTAACCTTTACGCCATTCACCTCGACGACGGTGAAGCGGGTTTCCAGTGATTCGAGAATAACCCCATGGGATCCTTTGGGAATCTCTATACCGCGCTGCGCATCGGTGTGTGCGCGTGTGAATATGACCGAAGCACCTATACGGTATCCAGGGTACAAACGAACGTCGAGCGGCTCTTCCATCGAAACCTCCTATGGATTGACTGAGGAACACCAAATCTTGGTTATCACACATAAAATACAATGTCAAGCTGTGGTAGCATAGCCGTATGCTACAAGGAATCATCCTCCACACCGACGGTGGCGCGCGCGGCAACCCCGGCCCGGCGGGAGCGGGCTACGTCGCATTCGCTGCGTCGGGTGCGGTCGTGTGCGAGGGCTCGACGTACATCGGGCGGCGTACCAACAACTACGCCGAGTACACCGCGGTCATCCTCGGCCTCTCAATGCTCATCGAACACTTCGGTGCTGCGGCGTGCCGCGACCTTACTATCACCGTGCGGATGGACTCGGAGCTCGTGTGTCGGCAGCTCAACGGAGTGTACCGCGTGAAGCACCCCGACCTCCTGCCGCTCTACCGCGAGGTGTGCACGCTCGTCGCGACGAAGGTGCCGCACACCACCTTCGAGCACGTGCGGCGCGAGCACAACACGCACGCCGATCGTCTCTCGAATGACGCGATGGATCGGGGGGTGTAGCGCGTGTCGCGCGGGATGCATGCATGCATGGCTCTTCATTGTTGCGGGAGGATTCCTCGCGGGGGTTCTGTGGCGGTCGCTTAGTGAGGTCGGCCTCGCGGAGGTAGCCCTGCTTGCTGTGGTAGCGGGTGGAGCGCTGCTCCTCATCGCACAGCGCTCTGTGCGCTACGGCGCGCTCGCGGTCGTGTGCCTCGCTGCCGGCGCGCTCGGCATCGCACGTACGGAAGGTGCACTTCGCACGTACCACGCGAGAGCCGAACTCGTGCCGGATGGGTTACACCTCGACGCTATTGGTACGGTGGTTGAGGAGCCCGATGTGCGCGAACGGAACACGCTCCTCACCATCGCACTCGAGCACTCCGGGGAAACGGTGCGGGTGCGCGCCTCGGTGCCGCACTACCCCCTATATGCGTACGGCGATCGGGTGACGGTACGCGGCGTCGTCCGGGAGCCCGAGTCCTTCACGACGGAGACAGATCGAGTGTTCGACTACCCCGGCTACCTCCTCATGCGGGGGGTACACGCAGAAATCCATACTGCTACGGTGTTTCATGTCGGCGGAGCGGTCGGTGGCTCATCGGTGCAGCGTGCACTCTTCACTGCCAAGCAATTGTGGCTCGACACCGTTTCATACCTCTTGCCGGAGCCCTCAGCTGCGCTCGCGGGTGGCCTTATCGTTGGTGCGAAGCAGTCGCTCGGGGAGCGATGGCTCCGCCTCTTCCGCGAGGTGGGCCTCATCCACATCGTGGTCCTCTCCGGGTACAACCTGACCATCGTCGCGCAAGGCCTCCTCGCCGCAGTGAAACGAGCGCCCCGCTTTCTTGCGTTTGGTGTCGGCGCGCTCGGCATCGTTGGCTTCGCCCTCATGACCGGCGCATCGTCAACGGTGGTGCGCGCATCGATCATGGCGCTCTGCGCGCTCGCGGGGCGGCTCTCGGGGCAGCCCTACACGGTCGTGCGCGCGCTCGTCCTCGCCGCGGTACTCATGGTCGCCTGGAACCCGTTCGTGCTCATCTTTGACCCCGGCTTCGAGCTCTCATTCATCGCGACGATCGGCCTCATCTTTGGAAGTCCCCTCGTGCTCCACATGATCCGCGTCGTGCCCCTGTGGGGATGGCTCCGGGAGATCGTCGCGGCGACGATCTCAACGCAGCTCGCGGTGCTGCCGCTCATCGCGACCACGGTCGGTACCGTATCGCCGATTGCACTCGTTGCAAACGTGCTCGTGCTCCCCGTCGTCGCACCGATCATGGTGCTCGGTTTCCTCGCGGGTGTGCTCGGCATGCTCGCGCTTCCGCTCGGGTTGCCGCTTGCGCTTGTTGCGCACGCCCTCCTCGCGTACATCTTCCTCATCGTCCGCACGTGCGCGGCGCTCCCCGGCGCGTCGTTCGTAGCACCAGCCCTCTCGCCTGTGGTCGCGGTCGGCGCGTACGTCGTACTCGTGGGTGCCGTGTGGTACGCATACGCCGCCCGTGGGTGGGCGGCGTATACCCCGGGGGAGGTGTACCCTACACCCCCGCTACCGCGTCGAAGCGGGCAGCAACCGTCTGCCAGTTGAGGGCGCCGAGGTATGCGCGGACGTACGCGTCCTTCTCGCTCGGCTTGTAGTCGAGGAGGTACGCATGCTCCCAGTGGTCTACGACGAGGAGCGCCGGAAGCGTCGCGAGGTGGCCCATCTCGTGGTCGGCGACCCACGTGTGGAAGAAGCGTCCCTCGCGCGGGTCGTAGTTCAGGATAGACCAGCCGGGGCCGCGGGAACCCACTTTCGCGAAGATGTCGAGCCATGCGGCGTACCCGCCGTACTGCGCGGCGAGCTTCTGGTAGAACGGGGTGTCGGCGAGGAGCATCCGCGCGCCGCCCTCGAGCGCTTCGAAGTAGAGCTCGTGGAGGCGCATACCGTTCCACTCGAAGCCGAGCCTGCGGCGGAGGATGGAGACGGTGTACTCGAACTCCTCGCCACGCGCGGCGAGCGCATTCATCTGGTTGAGGAGTACGTTGACGTGCTTCACGTACCCCTCGTAGAGGCCGATGTGGAGCGAGAGCTGTTTTTCAGATATGCCCTCAGTGGCGGGGAGCTTGAAGGTGCGGGGGGTGTAGTCCATACGTAGAGAGAAAAGTGATAAGAGATAAGAGGTGCGTGGGGTGACACATGAGCGCGCGCTCCTCCCTCTGCACACTGTAGCATGGCGGGACGGGGGACGATAGACGAAGGTGGGCGGAGAAAAGAGAAAAGTAAAAAGAGAAAAGAACGAGACGACAGCGCATTGTCCGCGCAGAGTCTGTACACAAAATGTACACAGACTCACGCTGCTACACGACACCTGCTCGCGCACTACCCGTTGCGCTCGTCGCTCACTGCTCGTATCTGAAAACTCCCGCGCTCTTTATCTTTTCTCTTTTTACTTTTCTCTTTTCTCTCGTTCGCTGCTATACTCACCCCATGGCAGAGCGGAAGCCAGCGACCATAGCCCACCGCGCGCTCGCGCTCCACAAGAAGCTCGGCGGCAAGATTGGGGTACGGGCGCTCACGCGCCTCTCGCGCGAGTCGCTCGGCCTCCTCTATACGCCGGGCGTTGGTGCGGTGTCGTCGTACGTCGCGGATCATCCCGACGAGGCGGGTGTGTACACCTCGAGCGGTCGCATGGTCGCGGTCGTTTCCGATGGGTCAGCGGTCCTCGGGCTTGGTACCATTGGGCCGCGCGGCGCGCTCCCCGTCATGGAGGGGAAGGCCCTCCTCTTCAAGGCGCTCGCCGGTGTGGATGCAGTGCCCATCGTGCTCGACGTACACACTGTGGATGAAATCGTTGCCGCGGTGCAGGCGATCGCACCTTCATTTGCCGGCATCAACCTCGAGGACATTGCCGCGCCCCAGTGCTTCGCTGTCGAGGATCGGCTCCGCGCGTCGCTCACGATCCCCGTCATGCACGATGACCAGCACGGCACCGCGATCGTCGTCCTCGCGGGGCTCACGAATGCAGCGAAGGTGGTAGGGAAGAGCTTCGCGCGGCTGCGGGTCGCTATCGTCGGGGCGGGTGCGGCGGGTTCGGCGGTGGCGCGGCTCCTCGTGAGCGCTGGCATCGGCGATGTCGTCGTGGCCGACACACGAGGCATCCTCGTGCCCGGTCGAGAGCGCCTCTCACCCGAGAAAGAGGCGCTCGCTGTAGCGACGAACCGTGAGCGGCGGACCGGTGGTATTCGCGAGGCGCTCGCTGGCGCAGATGCGGTTGTCGGCGTATCGGGCCCCGGCGCCTTTGGGCCGGAGCACGTGCGGCTCATGGCGCAGCGGCCGATCGTCTTTGCGCTCGCAAACCCGACGCCAGAGATCCTGCCTGATGTTGCTCGTGCGGCGGGCGCGGCGGTCGTCGCGACGGGCCGCTCCGACTTTCCAAATCAGATCAACAACGTCCTCGTCTTCCCCGGGGTATTCCGCGGCGCGATTGAGCACCACGTGCGGTACCTCACCGAAGCGCACGAGCTCCGGGTAGCGCAGCGGCTCGCCGGGCTTGTGCGCACCCCCACCACAGAGCGCATCGTGCCGACCGTGTTTGACCGCCGCGTCGTCGAGGCGGTCGCATCGGTGATTCGCTAGGTGCGCAGTGCGCTCGTCTGCGGTATGCAAGCTCGCGATCGTGCCATACTCGGGTGTGTCCTCGTGCTCGTCGGAGCGGCGGTACTCGTGTGGCGCGCGGTCCTCGCGCAGGGCGGCAGCGGTACGCTCACCGTCGCATTCCTCGACGTGGGGCAGGGGGACGCCCTCTACATCGAGGCGCCGCACGGGCAGCAGCTCCTCATCGACGGCGGCGCAGGTGCGGCGGTGCTCGAGGCGCTCGGGGGTGTCATGCCTGCGGGTGACCGTTCACTCGACGTGGTCATGGCGACACACCCCGACGCCGACCACATCGGCGGTCTGCCGGAGGTGTTTGCGCGGTACGACATCGGCATGTTCCTCGAACCAGGCATCCACGACACAGGGGGCGACTCCACCGCGCTCGAGCATGCGGTCGCCGAGGAGGGATTGACGCCGATTCTCGCGCGGGAGGGGATGGTGCTCGCGCTCGACGAGGGTGTGTCGCTCGAGATCCTCTTCCCCGACCGCGACGTGTCGGACGTTGACCCAAACGTGGGTTCGATCGTCGCCCGCCTCACGTACGGCGACACCTCGTTTCTCCTCACCGGTGATTCGCCAACAGAGATCGAAGCGTACCTTGTGTCGCGCTACAGGGAGAGGCTCACAAGCGATGTTTTGAAGCTTGGCCACCACGGTTCACGCACCTCGACGTCCGAGTCGTTCCTCGGTTTTGTCAACCCGTCACGTGCGGTTGTTTCCGCTGGTTGTGATAACAGCTACGGTCACCCACATCAAGAGGTGCTTGATCGACTTGCGCGTTTCAGTGTTGCTACTCTGAGTACTTGCAAAGAGGGAACTGTGGTGCTCGCGAGCGACGGCAGTACCGTGCGTGAGCGGTAGGAAACGCTTTACACCGATACCAGTGCGACGGTAAGCAGTCCGAATAAGACATGCCTCGGCTTAGAGCAGCCCGGTTGTTCGTCCATGTGCATTATCGGGCACCCTTCGTGCGACAACTGTTTGAGAGCATGTAGCGATGCAAGAACTCCCTGCTGGTATCCATACGCGGGGAGTATGATCTGGCGGGGATGTGGGGGAAGGATCTATGGGTGAGTAATTACGCCGTGTTGCTGCATAAACGCCCGTGTTGATATTCGCTCCCTGTCGTATACTATATCCATGTTTGATCCAGCACTTGTAAGCACCCTGACGCCGATCCTCTGGATCATTACTGGGTGTGCAATCATTGCGTTCTCACTCGTGAGCGCGGTGTTTCTCTGGCATTGGAAGCAGTACTCAACCGGACGGTATACCACCGTGGTGACTATGGCGGTATACCTCGGTGTTGGCGGGGGGTTGCTCGGGCTTATGTCGCTTGCAGCACTCTGGTACAGTGTTGCGGCGTAGCGGTTGTATGCACCCCCTGGCACATCTACTACAGCTTGGCGAAGGGGAAACCATCGTGCGTGTGGTGCATCGTCACTGGCTGCGGCTTGCGCTCGTCGGCGTCTTCGACCTCGCACTTCTCGTTGCAACCCTGCTCGCGCTCGGTGCATTCGACACAATCGCGTTCTCACTTGCTGCGCCGTACGCAATCCTCGACAACCTCGTGCCGCTCAGCCTCTTCTCTCTCGCGCTGCTCACGCTCGTCCTCTGGACACATTTCTTCCTTGTGTGGACTGACATATGGCTCGACGTGTGGGTGATCACGACGTCGCGCGTGGTTGCCGTTGAGCAGCAGGGGCTCTTCGTGCGCCGTATCGCTAGCTTTCCCTTTACCAAGGTGCAAGACGTCACCTCGCGTGTCCATGGCGCGCTCGCCACCTGGCTCGACGTTGGCGATGTTGAGCTTCACTCGGCGAGCGATGAGACGCTTGTGCTTCAAGATGTCGCCGCGCCACACCTCCTCAAAGAGGAACTCGTTGCGGCTATGGCTGCGGCGGCTTCCCGCGGAGCATTGCGTGAGTAGTGCATTTCGCTACCTTGACTCGCGCCACTCGACGAAGCGGAAGTCCTGCGACGTAAAGGGTGTCATTGCAGGCGGCGACTCCGCGGCATTCCGGTCGTAGTTGTCGTACCGATTCTCAAACCCCTGCGTCGTACCCCACTGGGTGCCGGTGCGAAGCTTCGAGACCACTGTCCCGTTCGTGGTGAGGGAGTTCTGCTCTTTGTAGGAGTCGTAAGGATCCACCGTAGAACAGGTGCTGCAGTTCCCCCCGTCTTCATACCAATTCCTCCCGTACGCCCCCTTTTGGGCAAAGAAGACACCATTCAAGGTCATGTCGTTCGGGACGTAGAGGGGGATGAGGAGGTGTCGTTCCGAAAGTACGGTGAGCGCGTCGGTTCCGGTTGTTGTGGAGTACGTCACGTTGTCTTGGAGGAAGACATCGGGCGCGGCGGCGCCGGTATCGTTTGCGACGATCGTCACCTTGCCGGAGACGGTGCCCTCGAGCCACGTGCGGTCCGACACGTATACGAGCGGGCAATTCTGCGGTATTGCCTCGTTGCGGACGAAGGTCCGGTAGACATTCATGTCATTGCCGACAAGCTCAGGGAATTCGACGACATCGTACGAGGGAAGCTTGCTCTTGATCTTTTTCCACACGCTCGTCACCTCGTAGATATCCACCGTTCTGTTGCTCTTGAGCTCCAGGTAGTACCCGAACGAAGTCGTGTCGTTCGAGACCTTGGGAAGGTAGATGCCATCGCTCTGTGCTACGTCCTCCATCTCGTCAAAGTCAAAGTCAAAGTTGGAAAAGGGAATGTCAGGTTGCGCCCACCGCCACCATTCGGGGTGTGTGCCGGCCCCGTAGACCCCATGGATAGTGCCGGAACACCCCCCGAGGCCAACTGACGCACATGATGCGGTGTCAACCTTACTCGTCACCGCGCTCCTGTTGTCGGCATCCATGCGCACGACACCGTTCGTGTGGTAGGGGCCGACGATGGTGCGGGACGAACCGGCGTACACGTTGGAGTCAACGATGTAGGAGTAATCGGCGACGGTTGGTCGCGCGATGCGTACCGCGATCGTGCGCGTGGTGTTGGGGTCGTCGAAGGTCCAGCCGGTTGAGGTAGCCTGCACCACCTGCACCTTACCGCAGAGTACCTCGCCTCCTATCTCGAGCGAGAAGCTCCCTATGGGACCTGCCTCAGGATCTTCGTACGTGTGGATGTAGGGGCCCGGTGCGCCGGTGCCATCGGTGATATCTTCTGGCCAGTGGGCGAGGTGCCAGCGGTAGTATTCGACACCCGCCTCAGCAATCTGGAGTGCGCGCTCATTGTTCGTCCGCATGCGTACCCACTGGTGCTGGGTGAGGAGGTAGCCGAGGAGCGAGGTGAGGATCGTCCCGAATATCGCAATACTCGCGATGGTGACGAGGAGGATGCTGCCTGTGTGTGTGGTGCGCTGCATGGGTGTGTGGCTCTACGGTCTAGTAATGGTGAGAAGCTGCCCGTTGTCGCTGATGGTTAGTACTGGTCTTTCAGGTTGCGGATTGATGCGGATGATTGAAGGGTGGTAGTCGCAAGCTCCCGACGGAATCGTGCCTGGGCAATCACCTCTACCTCGATCCTCCGCACCAGGAGTGAGCTGCTTGCACTGACAATCGGTGAGGAGGTGGCGGAGTAGTAGCGAAAGAGGGGGGAGCTACTCGCACTATTGGTGATCCCTCGCGCGACGGTCGTCACCGTTTCACTCGCTGTGGGGTAGCTTGAGGTGCTTGTCGGCTCGATGGTACCCTTGCTCAGGGTACTGCTTGCGAGGAAGTAGCGCACCCGCTCAACCCTCCCGTCGTAGTCAGTGTCGGCAAAAAGGGTAAGGCTACTTGTGCCAATACTGACGAGCGGCAGAGATCCATCTTCTGCGTACACCGCGGCACGGACATCGCGGACGATTGTCTCGACGCCGTGCGACGCCTCAATGAGGGCAAATGCCCGTGCAATGGTGCGTGCGTGCGAGCTGTAGACCGTCTCGATGCTTGCGTAGAGTACCGGGATGATGAGGAGGATGATCGCAATGGCGACGAGGAGCTCTACAAGCGTATAGCCATCTTCACGTCGCAGGTCATCTGCGTTCCGGAGCATGCTCGATGTGATGATAGGGCGGGACATGTGTTGTGCTACAGAGTGAGCGCTATCGCGTCGCTCGTCGCACCGTTTACCGCGCGCGCTGTTGTTGTTGCCGCAAGCCCCGGCGCTTGTATTGAAACGGTGTACGTGTCTGCGGTGAGTCCTGAGAAGAATGCGGTGCCGCACGGGCCGGTGATGTGTATGGTATCCACCGCTCCGCCCGCGAGGTGTACCTCGGCTCCCGAAACGGTACCCCCCAGCGGGTGGAGTACCTGTACCTGGTAGCTGTGTGCGCTCGGTGCTGCGAGGGTGAGGGTTTGGGTGTACGTGCTGTTGGGCTCAAGTACGAGGGGAAGTGCGGGGCATGCTTCCGCGACGGTATACCCGGCGACTCCAACGGTGTATTCATCAAACTCCATGCTGGTGAGGTCAATCATCCCGTGCGTGTCCGTGGTGTGGGTTACGTCGTACTTGTGGATCTGATCCCCACCGCTGTCGGTGCCAATCGTCTTGAAACCTTGGAGCGACACCTGCGCACCCGCGACAGGCACCGTCGGTCCTTCGTAGGAGAGGTACCAGCGCTCAATCGTCGGTGTGACCAGGGGGTCGCTAGAGGAGAGTGTTGCAGCGATGCGCAGCGTCCCGTACGTGGTTGTTGCTAGCCCCCCTAGAGCGATAGGCGGCGTCGTGAATCCAGCCGCGTTTCCCGCGAGGTCACCCTCCGGTACGGGGGTAAACACGCCACCACCCGCGTCATACTCAATCGTGTATCGGATGTCGGTACCGGGGGGTTTCGTGGCGGTTGCGGCGAGCATAACCCACGCTTCAAGCGCGGCGGGGGTGAACGGTATCGAGCGTGCCGTGCCACTCGCGCCGTATGTTCCCGGCGACCCTGCGAGGAGTACCGCTCCGCCTCCCACCACGACCCCGGTCAGCTCGGAAAGGCCGCTCGCATCAGCGAAGGTGTCGGCGAACTCGGATCGCACCGGCACCTGCCGCGCACGGAATGCTATGGTCGAGAGTCTATCAATCTTGAAGTACACGGCCGTTGTGCTGTTCACTGCGACAGTGAGTGGTGAGGGGCTTGGGTTGGGGTTTGCAACCGAGGCAGTGTATGTTTGAGCAGAGGAGTACCCAGCCTTGCCCACCGTAACCTCGTAGCCGGTCCCTGCCCACGCACCAGGGAAGGAGATGGTGCCGCTCGCATTCGTGAACGTGGTGATATCCACCGACGTCGCAACGGTCGTGTTGATGATGTGTACGTTTGCAAGCCCGACAGGATCGTTGTCGGCATCAATCACGTTGACACGCAGTACGCCAGCACCAGCAAGTGATTCTTGTGACTTTGGTGCAATGGTCGTTACCATGGAACACGTCTGCGTTGCGTTGTGGTAGTTGTATGAGATATCAACCTTGATGCGCTTGTAGTCTGCGGTGAGCGTGTCGGCAGCATCGGTACCATCGGCAGTATCGTCAACGTATTGAATGAATGTCCGACGGGTGTACGTGCGGCCATCAAACGTAACAGACTCCGTTTGCGGAATGGTACCCGAGGGGAGGCCGCCTACCGTACCGATTGCGTCGTAGGGGAGCGCGCGCAACGTCTCGATGTGTTCGTCCGCAAGGTGGAGGGCATCTGTCCATATGTGGTTTCGCTCGCCGAGCGCGAGCGATGCCTGGAGGAGCGCGAAGAACCCCCCAAAGACGATGAGCATGACACTCACCCCCAGAATCACCTCGATGAGCGACGCACCCCGCTGTGGTGTGGTGATGTGGTCCATCGTATGGGTGCCAAGGTCGGTACCCACACGACGGTCTGCATCGGTTACTGGATTGAGTTCGTAATGCTGTAGATCGGGGCGATCATCGAGACCGCGAAGAAGCCGACCGCGCCACCGACGACGAGCATAAGGAATGGCTCGATGATGGTGGACATGTTCTTTGTCTTTTGCTCGACCTCGTTCTCGTAGTACTGCGCCGCTTCGCGGAGCATGTCGGGGAGCGCTCCGGTCTCCTCGCCGACCGCGACGAGCTCGCCGACGAGCGGCGGGTAGAGCTTCTCCGCGTCGATGAAGGTCTGCGCGAGTGGTTTGCCCTGCTGTACCTGCTCCTTCGCTCGTACAAGGACCTCCTGGTAGTAGCTGTTCTGCACGACGTCGCGGGTAATGTCGAGCGCGGTGAGCATGTTGACCCCGGAGGAGAGGAGGGATGCGAGCGTGCGGCTCGTGCGCGCGCTATTTGTCTCGCGGACGAGTGTGCCGATGACGGGGATGCGGAAGAGTACCATCTCGAAGAGTCGCTGCCCGCCCTTCGTGCGGAGCGTAGCGGTGCACGCGGCGATAGAGACAACAAGGATGAGGAGCGCGGTGAGCGTGTGGGCGACAAGGAAGTCGCTCATTGCCATGATGACCTTGGTAGACATCGGGAGCTCTACCCCCATGTCGCGGAAGGTGGCGGTGAGCGTCGGGACAATGTAGATCATCATGAGCGAGCCGACGAGGCCCAAGACCGACACGATGACCGATGGGTAAATCATCGCGCCGCGAACCTTCTTCTTGAGCTCGTACGCGCGCTCGAGCTGCTGGGATATGGTCTTGAGCGATTCGGCGAGCGTACCGGCTTCCTCACCAGCCTGGACCATCGAGGTGACGAGCTTCGAGAAGACATTCGGATACTTGAGCATGCCGCTCGAGAGCGAGCCGCCGCGCTGGATCTCCGCCGCGATACCCTGGATAACCTCCCTGACGCGCGGGTTGCGCGCCTGCCGCTCCGCGACGCCGAGTGCGCGCGAGAGCGAGAGGCCTGCGGTGAGCATCGCACCCGTGTTTCGCGTGAAGAGGATCTTGTCGATCTCCTTGAAGCGGCGGAAGAACTTTGCGAGGTCGAAGGTGAGGAGCGAGCTGCCGCCGCGCGCTTCGGTGACTGAGAGCACTTGCCCCCCCTCCTTGCGGACCACGCTGTAGACCTCGAAGCGGTCCTTGGCCTCGAGCTTCCCCTCGTACGGCGTCTTGTCCTCGTGGAGCGCCTTATAGGTGAAGGTTGGCATAGTTACTCGTTGATGACGCGGAGCACCTCGGCGATAGTCGTCGTGCCCTGGACCGCCTTGAAGAAGCCGTCCTCTGCCATGGTGAGCATGCCCTCCTTGCGCGCCTGCGCCTCAATCGCATCGCTCGATGCTTTCGTGAGGATGAGCTCGTTGATGCTTGGGGTCACCAGGAGTACCTCGTTGATGACGCAGCGGCCCTTGTACCCGTCGGGTGTTTCACTCGATGGCTTCGGGCGGTAGAAGGTGAGGTCCTCGAGCTTCGCTCCCTTCGCAATAATGTTCTCCTCGCGGAGCGTACGGAGCACGAGGTCGAGGTCAATGAAGGCGGCGAGCGAGGTGATCTCCTCCTTGGTGAGGCGGTACTCCTCCTTCTCGCCAAAGAGCCGTCGGACGAGGCGCTGGGCGATCACGACGCGAACCGTTGAGGAGAGGAGGAATGGTTCGACCTCCATGTCCATGAGACGCGGCACCGCGCCTGCCGCACTGTTGGTGTGGAGGGTCGAGAGTACGAGGTGGCCGGTGAGTGCGGCGTTGACTGCGAGGCTCGCGGTCTCCGCGTCGCGGATCTCCCCTACCATGATGATGTCGGGGTCCTGGCGAACGAGCGCGCGGAGGCCTCGCGCGAAGGTGAAGCCGATCTCTGGCCGTACCTGAGTCTGGTTTACGCGCGCCATCTGGTACTCGATGGGGTCTTCGACCGTCGAGATGTTCACGTTTGGGGTGTTGAGGATGTCGAGCACCGTGTAGAGCGTCGTCGTCTTGCCCGATCCGGTAGGGCCGGTCGTGAGGATCATGCCGGTCGTCTGCTTCATCGCCTTGTGGACCCGCTCAAGGCCGCTGCCGTGGAAACCCAATCCCTCGAGCGAGTAGCCGCCCCCGTTCTCACGGAGGAGCCGCATCACTGTCTTCTCACCGTAGTACGTCGGGAGGAGCGACACGCGGAACGACACCTTTTCGGTATCGATCGCCATCTTGAAGCGGCCATCCTGGGGTAGGCGCTTCTCGTCGAGCTTGAGGTTCGAGAGCACCTTGATGCGCGCGGTGATTGATGCCGCTGCGTTTTTCGGTAGGGTCATCGCGTCGTGGAGGACACCGTCAATGCGGTACCGCACGAGCACCGCTTCCTCCAGGGGTTCGATGTGAATGTCGGAGGCGTTCTGGATGATAGCGTGCTTGAGGAGTGCATTCACAACGCGGACAACCGGCACGTCCTCCGCGAGCTTCTTAAGGTCTGCCTCGGATACCCCGCCCTCGCCGTCCTCTTTGAGGACGCTTATCGCGGCGCTCTCGCGAGTGATGAGGTCGCCGAACTCGTCGCGGAGCGTCTTCTGGTACTGGACGAGCACATGCTTAATGGATTCGGTGTCGGTGAGGCGGGGGAGGATTTTGAGCCCCACCTTCTTCTTGATGAATTCAATCGAGCGGAGGTCTTCGACATCGAGCATCGCGACCTCGAGCTCGCGGTCGGTGCGCTTGAACGCGACAACGTTGTGGGTGCGGGCAATAGGCTCGGGGATGAGCGAGAGGATGTCGTAAGGGATCTTCTCATTGACGAGGCTGATGAAAGGCACACCGAGCATGTACGCCTGGGTGCGGCGCATGTCGTCCTGGGAGAGGTGGCCGTGGGAGACCAGGAGGCTCTCGACCGTGACGTGCTTCTCGTGCGACTCTTGCTCGATCTGCTCGAAAATTGCCCGGGACACGAGGCCCGAGTCGAGGAGAAAGGTCTTCAGCTGTGTGTTAGCGGTATTCACACGTACACACCACGAGGCATGTGCCCCATGCTCCCATTGTACCAGGGTGTGTGCGCGGGTGGGCAGGAATTGTCAACAGGTTCGTCAGAAGTCGTAATCTAATCAATACCTTGGACGCAGTCCGCTAATAATTGTGCCGGCGACTTG
>CAZMPG010000018.1:0-23771 GCA_964568345.1 uncultured Candidatus Saccharibacteria bacterium
CCCCGCTGCCAGAGCCCGTCGAAGACCGCATGCATCGCCTTCGGCGACTTGTACGCCTCCTGGGGAAGGCGCACCTCAAGGAGTACGTACTCCTGCTCGGCGATAAACACCGCCCGCACGTACCGTATCCACACGTGCCAGAACGTCGGCAGGAGTACAAAGGGAGCCCAGTAGGGCGCATAGTACAGCATCGTCCCGATCGAGCGGAACGACGCAAGGAAGAGGTCGCCGAGCGACTGATCGACGACGTGCGCTGCTGCGAGTAAAAAGTCCGGCACCACGCCCCCAGTATACCAAACCACGTGCCGCACGGGAACGCGTGCCTGAGCACAGGACTACTTCTTGCCCTGCTCGCGTACGAAATACCGTCCCTCGGCGTCGCGGCTAAACCGCGTGGCGTCCTGAAGGTTGATGAAAATGGTGTTGTCCTTCACGTACCGCTCCTTCCGCACCGCATCCACCACCTCTTCGCGCGTGAGCGGCCCCTGGCGAGCGAGGATGTCGGCGATGACAGCGCGTACCGGCCCCGCACTGTACCCCCACTCCTTGAGCGCGTAGATACCACGACCGACGAGGACGAAGCGCGCATCCTTGATGAGCTCGTTGTGGCACGTTGCCTCGTGTGCGCGGCGATTGAAGAGCTCAGCGATGGTCGTGGCGACTTCGCGGAAATGCATCGGCGATCCGTGGCGCTTGATGACAAGGTATGCGTAGTCGCGCATACCCTTCGCACGGACGTTCGGGGAGTGCGCGCGCCCCCACTCACCGAGCGGGTTTTTACCGATATTTTTGGAGAGCGAGAGCCAGCGCTTGAGCACCTCGGCGTTCTTGTACTCGCGGTTCACGTCCTGGAGCTCGCGGAGGAAAGCGTCAATGAGCGCAGACTCCTCGACCAGCTCATCATCATCGAGCGAGTCGTAGAGGCGGCGGAGCGAGCTGTGTACCCGGTCAGCAACGCTGGCATCAATGTGCCACCGGTGCCGAAACTCCTCGTCCTCCTTCTCCTTCGTGAATGCATCTCCTAGGACGAGGAGAAGATGAAGGTGGTTGCGGGTACTCGCATCCTTCGCGAGGGACTGGAGGAGCTCCTCCTCGGAGACAATAGCACCCATGCGCGTCAGTACCTCACGGAGCTCGTCGAACGTCCCCTGCTCGTTCTTGAACACGTCCGACTTGCGGATCGTAGCCAGTGCGTAGTTCTCTATTTGGCGAACCCGCTCGCGGGTGATGCCATACTCCTGGCCTATAGCCTCGAGGGTCACGGGCGTCGTGCTTTCACCAAGGCCGTACCGCTTGGTGAGCACATCCCGCGCTCGCTCCGGAAGCACGTTGAGCAGCCGACGAATGGTGTTTTTTGGCTTGAATGTTAGCTTTTCTGCCATAGAATGTTACGTTGACGTATGTTCTCCTACTAAACTACCCCGCTTTATACCGAACCGGAGCTACGTACGTGCTGCTGAAAATAGCACGCGGTGCTTTGCACGTCAAGTTTCTACGTCCTCTACGTCAATCTTGATCACGAAATTGACAAGGCGGTCGGGAACCGCGACGATGCGAACGATACTCTGCCCCGCAAGGCGCGCTGCAACCGCGGGGAGCTCGCGTGCGTGTGCAATGAGTGCTGGCTCGGGCATGCCGCGTTCGACCTCGCAGGTTGCCCGCACTTTACCATTCACCTGCACCGCCACCACCACCTTTGCCTGCGCAAGGATAGTGGCTTCGTGGGCAGGCCATGCCTCGCGATGTACCGACGTGTCGTGGCCGAGCGTCTCCCAGAGCTCCTCGGTAAGGTGCGGCGCAAAGGGAGCGAGGAGCCGAACGAGGGTTTCGTATACGGGCTGGGGGATCGTGGTGAGCTTCTCGAGCGCGCTCGAGAGCACCATGAGCTGGCTCAATGCGGTGTTGAAGTGGAAAGCCACAATGTCATCCCCCACTTTCTTGATAGTTTTGTGGAGGGTAACGAGCGTGGTAGGGGGTAGGGAGTGGAGAGTAGGACCGCTTCCCTCTTGTGTATTGCTTGCGGCCTTTTGCCCCACGTCCACCTTTTCCCGCAGCCCCCATACCCGCTCGAGGAAGCGACGGATGCCTACGATGCCGCCGAGATCCCACGGGTACTGCCCCACCTCGTCGTACGGACCAATGAAGGCGAGGTACATCCGTACCGTATCCGCACCGACCCGTTGCACGTGTTCATCGGGATTGATGACATTCCCCTTGCTCTTGCTCATCTTGCGACCATCGGGCCCAAGGATAAGCCCGCGGTTCATGCGATGCGCGTACGGCTCGCTATGGGTGACGAGGCCAAGGTCGTAGAGCGCCTTGTAGAAAAAGCGCGAGTAGAGGAGGTGCATGGTCGTGTGCTCTGCGCCGCCCGAGTAGCGGTGGATAGGCATCCAGAGCACCTGCTTTTCCTTGGATGCAAACTCCTGCCCATTGTGGGGGTCAAGGTAGCGCAGGAAGTACCATGAGGAGTCCACGAACGTGTCCATCGTATCTACTTCCGGCGTCCAGCCCGGGCCGAAGATGCGCTCGGTACGCTCCCGGAGCTCGCTACTCCGCGCGAGCGGCGCCTCACCGGTCGGTGTGTGGTCAACATCCTCCGGCAGCCTCCAGGGGAGGTGCTCGTCCGGCACCGCACGCGGCTTCCCTTCGGGATCGTACACGATTGGTATCGGACACCCCCAGTACCGCTGCCGCGAGAGCAGCCAGTCGCGGAGGCGGTACTGGGTGGTCATGGTACCACCAACGCGCTCGGTGATCTTCTTTATTGCATCTTCCGAACGAAGTCCTGAGAACTCACCACAATCGTGCAGCACTCCATGTGCAGTCCAGACGCCTTGACATGACGTCCAATGTGTACCGGTCTGTGATGTTGAAGCACTAACGTTTTCTGGTGTGACCACAAAACGGATCGGCAGTGCGTACTTGTGTGCAAACTCCCAATCTCGCTCATCGTGCGCCGGTACCGCCATGATGGCGCCGGTGCCGTAGGAGGCGAGTACGTAGTCGGCGATCCAGATCGGTATCTCCTCCTGTGTCGCGGGGTTTACCGCCTTGATACCCCTAAGTTCGACACCGGTCTTCCCCTTCCCCTCCTTGCGCTCGAGCTCTTTTCTTGCTTTCGTCGCCTCAATGTATGCGGCAACATCTTCCCAATTCTCAATACTCTCCCTATGTGATTGTACCAAACCATGCTCCGGCGCAAGTACGAGGTAGGTCGCACCGTAGAGGGTGTCGGGGCGCGTGGTGAAGACGTCAAGAGCTTGCCCGTCTCCACGACCTTGCTGGTGGAACTGCCCAGAATCACCAACCGCTTGCTTCGTCACTCCGCGCACGTCGTTCTTCGTAATGACAACAGGAAACGAAAGTAGTGCGCCCTCGCTCCGTCCGATCCACTCCCGCTGTGACGCTTTGATCTCCTCGGGCCAGTCGAGGCTCTCAAGGTCGCTTAAGAGACGGTCCGCGTAGTCGGTAATCTTAAAGAACCACTGGTCGAGCTCCTTGTGGGTGACCTCGGTGCCGCAGCGCTCACATGCGCCATGCACGATCTGTTCGTTTGCGAGCACTGTCTTGCAGGAATCACACCAGGGAACGGTGCTCTTCTTCTTGTACGCCAAGCCTTTTTCGTAAAGCTTGAGGAAAAGCCACTGGGTCCAGTGGTAGTACTCGGGATCAGACGCCACGACTTTCCGTGACCAATCAAAGCTGTTCCCCATGCTCCGAAGCTGCGCCGTCATGCTCGCAATGTTGTCGTACGTCCACGTACGGGGGTTCACCTTGCGCTTGATCGCAGCATTCTCCGCTGGCAACCCAAACGAGTCGAAGCCGATCGGGTAGAGCACGTTCGCGCCCTGCATGCGCCGAAAGCGCGCGTAGATGTCTGGTACCGCAAATGCGTACCAGTGGCCGATGTGGAGATCGCCCGATGGGTACGGGAACTCGACGAGCATGTACTCGTTCTTCGTACCAGCGCCGCTGTCAGGTGTCTTGTAGAGCTGCTCACGCTCCCATCGCTCTTGCCACTTCTTCTCTATGGTGCTGTGGTCGTACGAGCGCATGGTTTCTTCTAGCTCCCACGGACACTGCCGTGTATACTGATAGTGCCATCATGCCATGAGTATCGGCGCAGAGCAAGAGCGCATGCACCAGCACCTCTTCTTCGACCTCGACAACACCCTCACGCGGAGTCGCTCCCCCATGGAGCCCCGCATGCGAGAGCGTCTCGCCGCGATACCAGGCGACCTTGTGGTCATCTCCGGGGCGAGTGTGGAGCAGATCCGAAGCCAGGTAGGCGACCTCCCCTGCTACGTGCTCGGGCAAAACGGCAACCATGCGGTGCACGGAGCGGTTGAGCTGTGGCGCGACCTCCTCTCCAAGGCGGAAGTTGCGGAGATTTTCTCCCACATCACATCGCTCAACCGCACATGGCAGGTCCCCGACGAGCACGACCTTATCGAGAACCGCGGCAGCCAGGTGAGCTACAGCATCTACGGCCACCACGCACCGGTGCCCGTCAAGGAAGCGTTTGATGCAGACAAGGCAAAGCGCATCACACTCCTCCGCGAGAGCCCACTCACCTCCGACACGATCGAGGTGAAGATCGCCGGCACCACCTGCCTCGACTACTTCAAGAAGGGTCGCAACAAGGGGCACAACGTTGCGCGGCTCATTGCGCACGAGGGGTGGCAGCGTGAGGAATGCTGCTACTTTGGCGACATGCTCTTCCCGGGCGGCAACGACGAGAGCGTGCTCGGGGTCATTGAGACGCGCGCGGTCAAGGACCCGAACGACACGTACGAGCAGTTGGCCGCGTTCCTGTAGGTGGTATACCTAACGATAGACATCCGTGACCACCAATAACCAGGGGGATTTGGTATGAGTGTCACAAACACGGGGTATGAGCTGTGCCTCCTACCCGACCTCATTGAGGCGCTCGCCGACGCCGCACCAGAGGTGCACGGGCAGAAGGAGTGCGAAGTACGGCGACACGTCCGTGACCTCGCCGACCTCATGCACCACATCGGCACCAAGGAGTCATGCAAGGCTGCGCTTGCACTCACTAATCAGGCCGGGCGCCCGAAGGGCACGAGGGGGTGTCTTCACCTCGTCAGCGCGGCGCTCGAAGCGACGAGTATCGCAGGGGCGTGGGCGCGGAGAGTGCGCTGCCACACTCGCGGCGAAGAAACGTGATTCGAAAAAGAGCCCCACGTACGGGGCTCTTGGCTAGAACTGCAATGCTACCTGCCGCGGTACCAGCGGCGAAAGGTGTTGGTGGCCATCAGGATGATGACGATGATAACCGCTCCAACGAGCGATACCATGAACCCCCGCGCCATGCCAGCACCGATACAAAGGCCACCGACACAGTGTACCCCCACCGCAAGCTCAGTCACGAAGGCGACGATTACGAACGACGCCGCAAAGAGACAGGCCGCGAACACGAGGTTGCCATCGGGGATGAGCAGTATCCCGAGTCCGAGCATAGCAGCCCAGCTCACCCACAGAAAAGACGGGGCGAGGATGGCTGCATCACGTCGCACGTGCACCCACGCACGGTTGATGAGATACACCGCAACGAGCACGGTATAGACGTCCGCCCACCGCGTCACCGGCATGGTGAGGTCACCGACCACAAACTCACTCACTGGCACCGAGCCGAAAAACGAGCTCCACAGCCACCAAAACAGAGAAGCGATCGCCGCAGCAAGGGCTGCGCCGCCATACGCCTCTACCAAGCACCACCGGCGCTGCACCCGCAGCGTCTCGAGAGCGTTTTCGATTATTTCCATTCCCCCCCTCCAGGGTAAAGAAGTGGTACAGAAACAGTCCGCTGCCTATGAAAACACGGATGCTCTATGCTTGTCAAATTCGAAACTCGATGACATCACCGTCCTGCACCACGTACTCTTTCCCCTCGGTACGGAGGAGTCCCTTCTCCCGGAGCGCAGCGTAACCCCCCTCACGGAGCAGTACGTCAGCTGCGACAACCTCAGCGCGGATGAAGGTATCACGAAAGTCGGTGTGTATAGCGGCACCCGCTTCGGGAGCAGAGGAGCCACGCTTCACCGTCCACGCACGCGTCTCGTCTTCACCGGTCGTGAAATACGTCATGAGGCCGAGGAGCTCGTAACCGGCGCGGATAAGGTTGTCAATGCCATTGTCGAGCACGCCGTACTCACCCCGGAAGACCTGCTGGTCTTCGTGGGCAAGCTCGCGGAGTTCGCGCTCGACCCCCGCATCGACGCAGACGTATGCTGACCGACTCTCCGCAAAAAACTGCATGAGCGCTTCCCACCGCGCGTCGTGCTGCTCATCGAAGTTGTACCCGCCGGCTTTCTTGTTGAGGACATAGAGGAGGGGCTTCAGGGTGAGGAGGTTGAGGAGGCGGAGTGCACGTCGCTCATCGTCGGAGATCTGCGGCAGGCTTGTGGCGAGGAGCTTCCCCGCCTCGAGCACCTGGCGAGCCGCCTCGAGCGCCGACTTCTCGACGCATGCAGCCTTGTCGCCACGCCGCACGTCTCGCTCAATGTTCGCGAGGCGCTTGCTCACGGTTTCGAGGTCGGCAAGCACGAGCTCGAGGTTGATCACCTCAATGTCGTGCAGCGGATCCACCGCGCCGTGCACGTGGGTAATGTTCGTGTCGTCGAAGATGCGCACCACCTCGGCGATAGCGTCGGTCTCGCGAATGTTTGCGAGAAACTTATTGCCCAAGCCCTCCCCCTCAGCGGCGCCCTGCACGAGGCCTGCGATGTCTACGAACTCTACGACGGCGGGGATGGTCTTCTTCGAGTGCGAGAGCGCGCTCAAGCGCCCCAGGCGCGGATCGGGCACCGCCACCACCCCGACCGCAGGGTCAATGGTGCAGAAGGGGTAGTTCTCCGCCGGCACCGCCTTTTCGGTGAGCGCGTTGAAGAGCGTTGACTTGCCAACGTTTGGGAGGCCGACGATACCGATCGAGAGGGACATAGGGATACTGTTACTTCAGTAGGTCAATAAGGCTATCGGGGGATACCTCGATGTCGCGCAGGATACGTCGCAGTAGACCTCGTCCGATATCTTCACCACCATGCAGCGGCACAACGGTTGCTCGACCATCCGCGTGGAGAAAAAATGCATGCGAACCTTTCTGCCGCACACGCACGAATCCAAGAGCCTCGAGCACACGAGCAAGATCACGAGCTCGTACCTGGCGGACACGAGCTGCCATAGCTACACCGCAACAACGTCTACCCCGATGAATGTTGGCTCATATGCCAACTCTTTCACACGACGTCGATACGCTGGCTCGTTCGACAGGGCATCGAGGCAAACTGAAATCGCTTCTTTGGTGCGTCGGTGAAGCGTCGCCACATCCTTTGCCTGCGTGTGACAGCCCGGCAGCGCGGGTACCGAAGCGGTATACAAACCGTCCTCATCACGTTCTACGACGATACGATAGCTCGTTACCTTGCGTGTCATGGCGGCAGTATAGCACAACAGCACCCGCAGTTCACCACGCACGAATGCAGGTTACCGGAATGGTGTGATTATTTCTTGAACCTATCGCCGTAGCAATTGACACAAATTATGTCACATGATTGAATTACCACCGGAAATTCAATTCCCAGGAGGTTTACGATGAGGATTATATCCCTCTTTCTTTGTGCATTGTTCACAAGTGTAGTTGCCGCTGACGATCACGCATTTAGTGCGGGTGCTACCATGCGAAGTGGTTATGTGGTTGGTTCCGGAATACCTGTCGTCAGGGACCGGCCGTTCCTCGAGCTAAGCGCCCGCCACGACAACGGTCCGTGGTATGGCAAAACCTGGGCCGGCGTTGCGGATGATGGCATCAAGGAGATAGATGTCGGTATAGGTACTGTGCATAAGGTGGGACTGTGGCATCTCGACCTGTCGCTCAATTACTACGCCATAAGGGCCATGGCGGTCGCGAGCGGGGATGTCCTGTCTCCCATAGCGGTGGCGCGGTACAACGCGAGCGACCCATGGAACCTATTCGTGGGTATCGAGCAAATGTTCATAGTCGGTACACCCGCGGCGAGTGGCGCGCTCATGTACGCTGGTACCGGAGCAAAAATGAAGGTGGGTCAGGTGACCATTGTCGGTGAAGCCCGACTTGGTTTTGACAGCACCTTTGGTCAAGAGCGGATACGTGCGTGCTTCCCTGCAGCCAGAGGTGCCCCTTGGGGACAATACCCGACTCACGCTCCCCGGAGTAGAGGTGTGGGCGCCGGAGGGCGGCAACACTCAAACGGTCTTCACCTTTCTGGGTGTAGGGCGATCCTGGTAGAGATTCCCCGCCCGGCCTATGGCCGCGGCGGGGTGTTCTGTGCACGCCTTGATTGCAAGCCCTTACGCCTCAAGCGCTGCCTTGAGCTCCTTCTGGTACTTCTTTCCCACCTCCATCATCGCGAGCATCTGGTCCTTACCCTCCTTCTTGATCTTGTGATCCACCTCCTTGCTCATCTTCAGGAAGAGATCAGGGTTGTTCTCGAGGATCTTCATTACCATGTCGCGCTGCTCCGGCGGCACGTCTTTGAGCTGCCGCTCGGCAAGCTTCTTTACGAGAAAATCTTTTACAGACATAGCTTAGGCAGATTACCAGTATAGCGCCACTCTACCACGCTCCGCTGCGCCACGCACGCCGCGCTGTGTCTAACACGTTATCCACAGCGCGATCACGCGCTTGAGGCGCTGGTGCGGTACGATGGAGGCACAGGCTTTTACAAGCGTAACCGTGTATATCACACACGCACAATCACTATGATGAGCATGCGCCCCCCACTGTTCGACGCCGCAGCGGCGTTCGTGTTCGCACTCTTCGGTGTTGCCTTTGGGTACGCCGCCGTATCCGACGCGCCCATATCATTTGTCGAGTTTACCCTCACCACGTCAGCAGAATGGGCGGTAACCGGCCTGTCATTCGTGATGGCCTACTTTGCGGTCGTCCACATGCGACGCTCCTAGAGAGCTCTCCGCCCTCAGGCGCATCACGACCGTGTGGTGCGCCTTTTGGTTGTGCGCGGCACCCCTCGTTCCTTCTCGAGGGCAGCTATTTCGTCGCGAAGTACCGCAGCGGTTTCGAAATCGAGCACCCGCACTGCTTCCTCCATTTGAGCGCGCGCCGTCGCGATGAGCGTGTCGGGATCGCCGTGGAACCGAGCACGGTCGAGCGACAGGAGTGTCTCCACCGCACCATCGTGTTCGCTCCGTAGCGAATCGGTGATGTCGGCGATGGCTTTCTGAACTGACGTGGGGGTGATGCCGTGTGCGGTGTTGTACGCAGCCTGGATCGAGCGCCGACGGTCAGTCTCCTGGATCGCAGCCTGGAGCGAGTCGGTGGTAGTATCGGCGTAGAGGATGACGCGGCCATGGACGTGTCGCGCCGCGCGGCCGATGGTCTGGATAAGTGCGGTCTCTGAGCGGAGGAAGCCCTCCTTATCTGCGTCGAGGATGCCGACGAGCGACACCTCGGGGAGATCGAGCCCCTCGCGGCGCAGGTTGACGCCGACGAGCACATCGAAATCGCCCCGCCGAAACTTCGTGAGGAGCTCAATACGCTCGATCGTCTTTACGTCGCTATGGAGGTACGCGGCACGCACCCCCGCACCAACAAGGAATGCCGCGAGGTCCTCCGCCATCTTTTTCGTGAGGGTCGTCACGAGCGCACGCTCGCCGCGCACTACCACAATCCCCGCCTCCGCGATAAAGTCGTGCACCTGCCCTACGTACGTACCGCTTGCAACAACAGGGCGTACGATGAGCTCTGGGTCGAGGAGGCCGGTTGGGCGGATGATCTGCTCAACGGTCTTACCGTGGGGCGGGACACTCAAGCCGCGCTCGTATGCTGCTGGTGTTGCGCTCGTGTAGATCACCTGCCCCACACGCTCCGAAAACTCTTCGAAGCGGAGCGGGCGGTTGTCGAGCGCCGAGGGGAGCCGGAAGCCGTGCGCGACCAAGGTCTCTTTCCGCGAGCGGTCACCGGCGTACATACCCGAAAGCTGCGGCACGGTGACGTGCGACTCGTCAATGACGGTGAGAAAGTCTGGCGTACCGTCTGCATGGCGCGGGAAGTACGAGAGGAGCGTGTGTGGCGGCTCCCCAGCAGCACGACCGTCGAAGTGGCGCGAATAGTTCTCGATGCCGTTGCAGTACCCCACTTCCCTGATGAGGGCGAGATCCTGCGCGGTCCTCCGCTTCAGGCGCTCATGCTCGAGGACACTCCCCTGCTTCTCGAGCTCACGAAGCCTGAGGTCGAGCTCCGCTTTGATGTCTCGTAGTGCCCGCTCACGCTCCGCCTCGGGGGTGATGAAGTGCTTCGCGGGAAACACGATGAGGGAGTCAAGGGTGCGCCGTTCGGTACGGGTAATGGGGTCGAGCTCGGAAAGTGTTGCGACGGCATTCCCTGAGAACGTGATGCGGTGCACGACGCGCTCATTCGTTGGCATGATCTCCACGAGCGGGCCGCGGGCACGGAAGAGGCCGGGCGCAAGATCCGCATTCGTCCGGGTGAAGTGGATGTGGACGAGCTGCCGCACGAGGTCGGTACGGGTGAGCGTAGTCCCGGGGGCAAGCAGCACATGCACCTTTTGGTACTCCTCGGGGCTCCCGAGGCCGTAGATGCAGGACACCGACGCGACCACGATGACATCGCGCCGCGTAAGGAGCGCCTGGGTTGACGCGTGGCGCAGGCGCTCGATCTCCTCATTGATCATCGCTTCCTTCTCGATGTACGTGTCGGTCACGGGCAGGTACGCCTCCGGCTGGTAGAAGTCGTAGTACGACACGAAGTAGTGCACCGCATTCTCGGGAAAGAAGGCGCGGTACTCCTGGGCGAGCTGCGCCGCGAGCGTCTTATTGTGGGCAATGACGAGCGTCGGCTGCTGCACCTCGGCAATGACATTGGCAACGGAGAACGTCTTACCGGTGCCCGTCGCGCCGAGCAGGGTCTGGTGCCGCAACCCCCGGTGTACGCCCTCGGTAAGTGCAGCTATTGCCTCTGGCTGGTCGCCGGCAGGAGCGAAGGGTGCTTTGAGTTGAAATCGCTGATTCATTGACATGTACCGTATGATACGGTATTGTAGCCTGTGGTTCAACCTTTGGAGATACGCAAGATGAGTATTCTTGATGGTGTCAAAGTCGGCGATGTGATCCTGTTCGACGTAGTGGACCGCCAGATACAAATCCAACGGATGGTGGGTGGCAAACTGGTGGATCTCTGTTATCAAGCAGATGATGGGAGTTGCGAGGGGGTCAAGATTGATTGGGCAGGGGGAGAGTTTGGCTTGATCTGGGCCCTGTCCGCATTTGGCGGCATTCTCCTCCGTGAGAAAGAAAGATTAGGAGGGGGAAGGATAATCCGCTCCGTTGTGTGCGAGGTCAGCGGACTCCACCTCGTGGAACCCTCCTAATTCCGTGTATTAGACTCTCTGGGCACCGTCGTAGCAACGGTGCCTTTTGCTATTGCTCACACAGATACAATACGTGCCCGCTCCTGTGCCACGAGCGCCGCGAGGTAGTGAAGGTTGTGGATGCTCGCGAGCGTTGCGCCGAGCATCTCGTGCGCGCGGAAGAGGTGTGCGAGGTAGGCGCGTGTGTACGACCCGCACGTAGAGCACGTACAATGTTCGTCGATGGGCGCGAAGTCGCGTACGTAGCGCGCATTCGTCAGCGTCAGTTTCGTGCCACCTGGTCCATATACCGTGCCCGTACGCGCGAGGCGTGTCGGCTGCACGCAGTCGAAGAGGTCTACCCCCTGCTCGATGCCCCGCAGCACATCTTCTGGCTCACCGATGCCGAGGAGGTGGCGCGGCTTCTCCTGCGGCAGCTCGTCGGTCACCCACCCGACCGCGGTGTCGAGGTCGAGCTTCTGGTAGCTCCCCCCAATGCCATACCCATCGAAGTCCATGCCGGCGAGAGTCCGCGCACTTACGCGCCTGAGGTCCTCGAACCGCCCTCCCTGCACGATGCCGAAGATGCCCTGCCGCCCGCCTGCGGCGAAGTTGTGCCGGTGCGCGCGGAGCGACCTATCAGCCCACCGGTGTGTGCGCTGCATTGCCTCACGCTGGTACTCGTGCCCCGCTTCTGCGGCAGTACATTCATCGAACGCGAAGAAGATGTCCGCCCCGAGGTCGTGCTGAATCTCGACCGACCGCTCCGGGGTGAAGCGGTGGAGCGAGCCATCGAGGTGCGACGTAAACGACACCCCCTCGTCGTCAATAATGGCGAGCCTCCCGTGCTGGCTTGCGACATCGGGGTCGTACACCGCCGCTGCCTGTACATCGAGGTCAAGGTCCTCGGGCGCCACCTTCGAGACGGTGCGCCCGTACGCGGCACCGAGCGAAAATACCTGGAAGCCACCGGAGTCGGTCATGAGCGGCCCACCCCACCCCATGAAGGAGTGTAGCCCACCCGCCTCACGCACGAGGTCGCTCCCCGGCTGGAGGTGGAGGTGGTATGTATTTGCGATGAGGGTCTGCACCCCCGTAGCGCGGAGCATGGCTGGCATCACCCCTTTCACCGTTGCTTTCGTACCAACTGCAACGAATGCGGGCGTTTCAATGGCGCCGTGGGGCGTGCGGATGATACCCGCACGCGCTTTACTGCCACGAACAGTAGCGATGATTTCGAAGGTGACGGGGGGCATGCAAAAGATAAGAGAAAAGTTAAAAGAGAAAAGGTAAAGAGCGAAACGACGACAACGATACCGCTACTTTTTTCACTTATCTCTTATCACTTTTCTCTTTCCTCCCGACCAATCCACAAGAGTAGGCCAATCGCCACGAAGAGCGTAAAACCAAAGAGTGGCATCGTGATGTACCCGAGCTCGAAAATGTACCGCGCCGCACAGTCCCCCGCACCACGGAGGGCGGCGCACACACTACCCTCAACAACCCCCACCTGGAGGAGGTGCTGGTAGCCGGTGATGAGTGCGCCCACGATGGTGAGCGGCACCGCGTACAGCCATACGCCACCATCCCGCCGCCACGCGGCGAGGGGGAGCATGATCGCGAGCGGGTAGAGCATCGTCCTCCCGAACCAGCAGAGCGCACACACCGGCAGCCCCACCACCTCAGAGTACCAGAGCGAGAGCACCAATCCGGCGACAGGGAGCGCTGCAACAAACCAGCGCACCACCGCTGCGTGTACGGTGAGGAGAGGCAGCCAAGCACCCCGCACCATCCGGTACGTGAGAAGAATGATGATCGCTACATGGAGAAGCGCCATCGCGTATCCAAAGAGGTGTGTGAGTGATGTGACGAAGGGGGTCATGAAGGAAGTGCTTTAGGTCTAGCTACTTGTTGCCGCCCCCGAGGTCGCCTCCTCTAGGGGAGTGGTCGTACTGGCTGTCGCAGTGGTCGTGGTGGCGCCTCCTCCCGAACACCCGGAGCGCGCTGCCAAGGTCTCGATGGCTGCCTCCCCGGAGAGGCGGCTGCCGTCGGGGAACACCCACGTAGGGTAGCCCTCGATACCTGCAGCACGACACACCTCGGTCACCCCCGATCCGTCGGGGAGCGAACACTCGATGTAGGGCAGCAGGTGCACGGCGCTCCCGAAGAGCGCCTTCTGTCGCTGGCAGTGAGAACACCAGAACGCCCCGTAGAACTTGGTGCCGGTGTCGGTGAGGCAGCGGGCGAGCGTCTCATTCGGTGAGGGCTCGCCACGAGCTCCTCCCTTTGTGGACACAATGACTGCTCCCGCAATGATGAGTGCGGTGACAATACTCACGATGGCGATAGTTGAGTGCTTCATATCCCCTACTCTACCACACGTGCGGGAGGGTGCGCGACCTTCCCCGCACCATTGTATGCACCCATTGCAGCATCGCGGCCTGACTGTACGATCGCCTGGAGTGCGGCGACCGCTCGCGGCACTGCGGCTTCGAGCGCGTCCCGAGTGGCACCGCGGAGCTTCGTGAGTAGAAATACATTGACGGCATCTTCGCCGCGCGGCTTCTTGATGCGACCAGTCAATGAAACAGGCACCACCCCGACCCGCAGCCGTATGAATGCCCGCGACCGAAGGGTGCGCTCGATCGAGCGCACCCCATTGTGCCCCCCTGCACCCCTATCGAAAGCTATTCGCACCGTACCGAGCGGCAGGTCGATGTCGTCGTGCACCACAATGAGGTGGTCAGGGTCGGTACGCACACCGCTACGCGCCACAGATCCGCCGGAGCGATTCATGAAGGTCTCTGGAAGGATGAGTGCTACCTCCATCACGCCGTCGAAAACCGTCGCGACACGTGCGTGCGCTGTCGTATCGGTACACCACGCAGCACCGAGCGTCGCTGCATACGCCGTGACGATGGCACGGCCGATGTTGTGCCGCGTGTGTTCGTACTCATCCCCCGGGTTACCGAGGCCAACCACGGTGTAGTGCTGCATGTGCCAACAAGTATGGACGACCACACGCACGTTGTCCACGTGTCCCCCGAACCCCGTATACGAAACCCGTATACGGGGTTCGTATACGGGTGCGAGACCGAGACACTTGCACGCAGCAGAAGTGTGCTATACTTCCTGCACGAGTTCTCCTTCAGTACATACCATGGACCCCCTGACCATACCGCAACGATCCGCCAGTAATGATGTAGAGCTGCAGACACCAGAGCGCCCCGCACCTCGACGCGAAGAGGAAAGCTTCATCGTTGAGATCTTCAAGTTCTCAATTCTCGCGCTCATTATCGTTGTACCGTTCCGCCTCTTCGTTGCACAGCCATTCCTTGTGAACGGCGCTTCTATGTCGCCGACCTTCGAGACGGGTCAATACCTCATCGTCGATCAGCTCACCTACCACCTTGAGCAGCCAGAGCGGGGTGATGTTGTCATCTTCCGCTTCCCCAATGATCCGTCGAAGTTTTTTATTAAACGCATTATCGGCCTCCCTGGCGAAGAGGTGAGGCTCCACGACGGCACGACCACCATTGTGGACCCGGGTACGAGCGCCGAGCGCCCCCTTGACGAACCGTACGTCAAGACCGGCCTCACGGATGATGATCTTACCGTCACCCTGTCCGCAGACGAGTACTTCGTCATGGGCGACAACCGTGGCGCGAGCTCCGACTCACGGGTGTGGGGCCCCGTCCCCCGCCGTAATATCGTCGGCCGCGCACTCCTCCGCCTCCTCCCGCCACGTACGTTTGGGCTGTTCCCCGGAGCAACCAAAACGGCAGGTACTGCAGAGACGTTTTGAGTAGTGCATGCACATGAAGGCTCTCCCGGTTACGCAGCAGACGTTCTTCAAGCGGGCCATTGGTGTTGCCGAGCATTATGGCTTCTGCCACGTTGACGACGCCCGGGTGAGCGACGTCGCCGGAACACCCTCTCTTTCGAGCTGCTACCAGCACACCGCGCACGATGCACCCTTTGACAGGGCTGCCCTCCTCGGAGCTCTCGATCGGTACGCGCAGGGTACTGAGCTCAAGAAGCGTCAGCCACTCATGTTCTACACCCCCTCGCTCGTCTCGCACCCGAGCACCCCCGGGGTCCACCTGAGCGCTATGACACTCTCCGCCATAGGGAGTAGCGACCCGCTTGCCGAGGTGATGGTGCTCAAGGGGGTCATGAGCATCCTCCAGGAGATCGGCATCAAGCGACACCAGGTGCAGGTGAACAGTATCGGGGATGGCGACTCCTTCGCGCGATTCATCCGCGATGCGGGCAACCGCCTCAAGCAACGCTCCGGTGAGCTCCCTGACGCCGTCGCAAAGCTCCTCTCCAAGAACCCCTCGCAAGCCCTCACACTCCTCCTCGAAGCAAGGCACCCCGTTGTCGCAGAGCTACCGAGCACGCTCGACTACCTCACCGCGCCGAGTAGGAAATATTTCAAGGAGCTCCTCGAGCTTCTTGAGCGCGCGGAAGTGCCCTTTGTACTCAACGATCGCCTCCATGCCGACCACCTGCTCTACGCGCACTCGCTGTACGAGATACGTGCCTGTACAGACGAGACGTGCGACGCGGAGGGGAGCGAGATCATTGCGCGCGGCGGCCGCTTCGACACACTCACCAAAGCGTACGCACGCACCGCGATACCAGCGACCGGGATCGTGCTCCTCTGTGCGACCAAACAACCCGACAGCACAATAGACCGCCCCCGCCGCAAGCAGCCAAATGCATGCCTCATCCACATTGGCCGAGAGGCGCGTATCAAGAGCATCGCGATCGTTGACGCGTTCCTCAAGAAGCGGATCCCGATAGAGCAGTGCCTTCAGTACGAGCGTTTCTCAGAGCAACTCGCGTACGCGGAGTCGCGCCAGAGCAGGTACGTCATCATCCTTGGCCAGCGCGAGGTGCACGAGGGTGTCGTTATTGTACGGAATGCGAGCAACCGCTCGCAGCACACAGTGCCCATCGCCACGCTTCCCGAGTACCTCGCGGCGGCTGCATAGCCCCCTCCGCCACGTTTACTGTGCACCCCACAGCCCATCGTCCCGCCACCGCTTGCACCACCCCCTCCCCCATGGTAGTATTCTCATACTCATTTATATGATCAACAGCGAAGTACAGCGCCACGGCAATGAGAACATTGCGGGCCTCATGCGCCGCTTCACGCGCAAGGCGCAGAGCTCTGGTGTCGTAAAGCGCGTGCGTTCACTCCGCTACTACAAGCGATCACCGTCACCGGCTCGTATGAAGAAAGAGACACTCGCAAAGCGCGAACGTACCGCTACGTTCATCGAACTCTACAAAGAAGGTCGTGAGGTACCTACCAAGAAAAAGCGATCCTAACCGCATCACGGGTCTTGCGGTGGAACGACGGGTCCGTACCCCTTGGGATACGAGCGGGTACGCTGCTGTTGTACGCCGCATCCTCGGCCCGACATACGCGCTCTCGGTCGCCCTCGTCGGCGACCACACCGCGCGCCGCCTCAACCGCGAGCGCCGCGGCAAGGACACCCCGGCAAACGTACTGACGTTCCCACTCGACGAACGACATGGCGAGATCATCCTCAACCTGGCACGTATCCGCAGAGAAGCAGGTGCTTTCGGGCTCTCACCCGAGGGACATGCGACGTTCCTCCTTATCCACGGGTGCCTCCATTTGAAGGGGTGCCGACATGGGGTTACAATGGAGCAAGCGGAGGACGCGTACGTTCGCGCGTTCAACGTCCGGTAACAGCCCCCCAGACCCGCATGCGACAATGTGCGTGCCGTGTGTTTGTGGTGCTACACTAACACCACCTTTTTCCCATGGCACGTGCACTCGCAGTCGGCATAGACGTTGGTACCTACCAGATCAAGGTCGTCGTTGCCGCACAGGAACACGGGGAGCGTGCGGTCATTCTAGGAACCGGCTACGCCTACTCGCGGGGTATCCGGCATGGGTACGTTATCAACCGGCACGACCTCGTGAAGACGCTCCAGCAGGCACTCGAGCAAGCGGAGCATGCGTCGCGCGTTACGATCCGCCGCGCATACCTCTCCATTGGGGGTGTTGGGCTTGAGGAGTACCGCGCACGAGCGGACGTGCTTGTTGCGCGCGCCGATGGCCAGGTGTCCGAGCTCGACGTGAAGAATGCACTCGAGGAGTGCGAGCGCAAAATAGCGAGTCGCCTCACGAACCGTAAGGTCATCCACGCGATACCGCTCGGGTACCGCCTCGACGGTGAGCGCCTCATCGGGCAACCGCTTGGCATGCACGGCACGAAAGTCGAGATGGAGGCACTCTTTATCACCGCGCTCGAGCAGCACTTGAACGAGCTCATTGCGGCGGTCGAGGAGGTTGGGGTGTCGGTGACCGACGTCATGGCGAGCCCCATCGCGGGGAGTTTTGTGACGCTCACGAAAGCCCAAAAGATTGCTGGCGTCGTACTCGCCAATATCGGCGCAGAAACCGTCTCCATCGCCGTGTTCGAGAATGATGTACCCATTAGCGTCAAGGTATTCCCCGTCGGCTCCACCGACATTACGCATGACATTGCTCTCGGCCTCAAGATATCGCTCGACGACGCGGAGCAAGCAAAGCGGGGGGCGCTCCGCGACGAAGCCATGCCGAAAAAGCACCTCGACGACATCATCACAGCGCGGGTATCGGACATGCTCACCCTGCTCGAGGCACACCTCAAGCGCATCGGAAAGAGCGGGCTCCTCCCCGCGGGTATCGTCATCTCCGGCGGTGGGTCGGGGGTGACGACGATCGAGGATATTGCCCGCGTAGTGTTGCGTCTCCCCTCACGCCGCGCGACGCTCGCTGTGCCCGACAGCTCCGGCATCCGGGACTCATCGTGGGCTGTCGCGTATGGTCTCTGTATCTGGGGCTTTACGAACGACAAAGAATCTCGCAGCCTCAGCCAATTCCGCGAACAGGCGCGGGGCATACTCGGCTGGTTCAAGCAGTTTCTCCCGTAAGAAGGCTGGTAAAGAGTTAGAGAACGGCGCGCTGCTCCGCGGGCGCTGTCAACGGTTACATACCGCATATATTCTGGTACTATGCCGCTACGTGCGCCACCTGGCGCTCTGGTAGAGCTATGCCACAGGTACAGCAGGAGATTGAGGCCTTTGCCCGCATACGGGTAATCGGCGTCGGTGGTTCGGGAAAGAACGCCGTCAACCACATGATCAACTCGAACGTCAAGGGTGTCGAGTTCGTCTCCATCAACACAGACGCGCAAGATCTCCAAAATTCAAAGGCAAAGCGAAAAGTGCATATCGGAAAGAATCTCACCCGAGGGCTCGGCGCCGGGGGTAATCCCGACTTCGGCCGACGGGCCGCAGAGGAAACCCAGGAGGAGGTGCTTGAGACCCTTCGCGACTCCGACATGGTATTCATCGCATGCGGCATGGGTGGCGGCACCGGCACAGGGGCGTCTCCGGTCATTGCGCGCCTCGCGAAAGAGGCTGGGGCGCTCACCGTCGGCGTCGTCACCAAGCCATTTTCCTTCGAGGGCCAGCAGCGTATGCGTGCTGCAGAGGAAGGCATCGCCGCACTCAAGGCGGAGGTAGATGCGATTATCATCATCCCGAACGATCGCCTCCTCGCCGTCGTCGAGCGCGACACCTCAGTACTCAACGCATTCGCGCTCTGCGACGACGTGCTCCGCCAGGCGGTTGAGGGTATCTCCGACCTCATCACCTCACCCGGCATCATCAACGTTGACTTTGCCGACATCCGCGCCATCATGCATAATGCCGGGTCGGCGCTCATGGGCATCGGCCTCGCGTCAGGCGAGAAGCGAGCGGAGGAAGCTGCACAGCGGGCTATCAATTCCCCACTCCTTGAGGTGTCTATCTCGGGAGCGCACGGCGTCCTCTTCGCTATTGCAGGCGGCGAAGACCTTGGCATGCTCGAGGTCCAAGATGCTGCACGCGTCATCACGGAATCCATTGACCCGAACGCCCGCGTCATCTTCGGCGCATTCCGCGACGACAAGCTCAAGAAGGACGAGATCAAGGTCACCGTCATCGCAACCGGCTTTATCGAGGAGCAGGAGGCGGCGAGCGCGAAACCGCTGTTTAGCGGCGCATCACCCCTCACCGAAGCCACTCCGGGTCAGATCCACAACGTCATTGCAGACGTGCGTACGACGCGGGTGCAACCGCAGCGCCAGGCAGCAGTACCCCGCCCACGCCCCGAGCAGGAGGCGTACACGACACCCGCACGGACAAAGCCCGAGGAAGAGGAATCGCACGACCGCGCTGACGAATCGGACGATGACTCAGAGTGGGGCATCCCCCCATTTCTGCGGAGGAGTAAGATAAAGTAAGAGGAAAGTAAAAAGAGAAAAGTGATGAAGACGAAATGATGGTACGTCATTCTTTCCTCTTTATCTCTTTCTACTTTTCTCTCCACGCCCCACGTCCTGCGCTGGAAATGTGCTACACTAGGCGTGTTACTCGTGTCAATCTAGCCCACCATGTACGACCTCACCATCATCGGCGGCGGTCCTGCCGCGGTCGCTGCAGGCGTGTACGCTGCGCGAAAACATCTCACGACACTCGTCATTGCCAAGGAGTTTGCCGGCCAGAGCGTCGTATCTCCCGATATACAGAACTGGATCGGCACGCCGCACATATCTGGCACTGACCTCGCAGCGAATCTCCGTGCCCACCTCGAGGAGTACCGCGGCGAGCACCTTAAGATCGTCGAGGGCTGCGTCGAAGACGTGCGTGGCGCCGCAGGCACATTCGAGGTCGTGGTGGGAGGTGCGACGTACACCACCGCAACCGTACTCGTCGCGAGCGGCGCAACGCGACGCAAGCTCTCCGTCCCCGGCGCAGACACCTTCGAGGGTAAGGGGCTCACCTACTGCGCGACGTGCGATGGTCCGCTCTTCTCCGGTATGGATGTCGCGGTCATAGGCGGAGGGAATGCAGGGTTTGAAACCGCAGCACAGCTCCTCGCGTATGCGACAAACGTCACCATCCTCGAGCACGGCTCCTCGTTCCGCGCTGATGCGGTGACCGTCACCAAGGTCCTCGCCCACCCCCACGCGCACGGTCTCGTGCGGGCGAAGACCACTGCGGTAACCGGGGACACCTTCGTCCAAGGGCTCACGTATGAAGACGTGGTGACCGGCGACGTGCACACGCTCGCGGTGCAGGGCATCTTCGTCGAGATCGGCGTCATTCCGAGCACATCGTTTGTCGCACCACTCGTCGCGAGGGATGAAGTCGGTCGGATCATCGTTGACCCCCGCCGCCAGCGCACCTCCTGCACCGGTATCTGGGCCGCGGGAGACTGTACCGACGGCCTCTACGCGCAAAACAACATCGCCGCCGGCGATGCGGTGAAGGCGGTTGAGGATATCTATGCGTACCTGCGTGCGCAGTAATCCCCCTCCCCCGCATCGACAGGCACACTGCCCGTGCTACACTGGTGGTACGTCTGTTACCATAACCTCTAAGCTATGGAAGAACCATTCAAACCACTCGGTAGTGAGACGCCCCAGGGTGCGGCGCAGCAGCCTACGCCGCACAAGAACATCGGCATGGCGGTTGTCGCCTACCTCATCTTCTTCGTCCCCCTCTTGACCGAGAGCAAGAAGGATCCGTTCGTGCTCTACCACGTGAAGCAAGGCATCGTGCTCACGGTAGCCGGGGTGCTCGTGTGGATACTGAGCAACATCCTCATGTGGTCTATGCCGATCTTCTTCCCATTTGCACCGCTCCTCGGCCTTGTCAACCTCGGTCTCTTCGTACTCCTCATCATCGGTATCGCCCATGCACTCCAGGGCGAGGAGAAGCCGCTGCCGCTCATTGGGTCGTTTGCCGCCTCGATCAAGCTGTAGTGGTATTACGCACTAACAAATTCTCTATGGGTGAAGGTCCTGCGAAGTTTAGCATCGACAAGGGGGGAAAGGAGACATTCAATGCCGGGGGAAGGGAGAATCAGAATGACCCTGCAGCACGAGTGCCAGGACACAACGATGTGCCGTATGAAAAGGTGGATACTCGTCGCATATCCGCGGGGGCACCCAAGGGCTTCGAGGATTTTCTAGGGGCTGTTGCAAAGCCTGTGCCAGGGCATGGCGCTATACCTTACGAACACGATAGCGATGCGGTGTGGAAGGATGCACAGGAGGTAATCCAACAGCCGCCCAAAAAAGACGACCCCTGGGGGAGTGTGCGTGGCAGCGACGTGGGGAGGAAACGGGGATCTCAGTAGATCGTACAGCTATCTGCTTGTTGGGGAGAGTGTCGCACGGACGATCTCATCAATCTCATCACTCGGCACGATGCCCCCGAGCACGCCACGGACCACTTGCTCCTGTATAGTGGAATCCCACAGCGTGGTCGGTCCACCGGGGACGCGCTTACTGTCCCAGCGCTGCACCAATGCTTGCGAGTACGCGAGGGGTACGCTCACCACCACGATATCATCAACGTGCTCATAGGTCCGTGCGTACCGGCGTGCTCGTGCTACCTGCTCGTGTTTGTGCTCAAGTGTTTCGGGCCGCGTGTCTGTGGTAAACTGGATCCCCACCGATCCTGACCGCGTCGCAGTCTCCTGTACTCGAGCTCCGCGCCGGTGCGCGTTGCGGTGAATGATAAAGTCAATCTTTGTATTGACGTCTTGGAGGACGTCTGCCTCAATCACCTCGAACGAAGCGCCGCAGTCAATCGCGATGCGCTCGAGCAACGTACGCACCATTTTTTCCGCGACGTTTCCTTGCCCCTCGGGTCGATCCGTGAGAAGTCGCTGGTACCACGCTCGCTGATCAGGAGATGTACGGCCGCTCGTATCACCGAGCGCCTGGGTGAGGAGCTGCGCGTCGAGGAGCGACCGCAGGGCGCGCTTCGCCGTAACGATTGCGTACTGCTTCTGGAGGTGTACGGGTACCCCGCTGGCGAAGGTGTACGAAACACCCCACGCACCGTCGTGCCTCGGTCGCGTAGCGACCTTACGGAAAGGGAAGTATCTTTTTGTGATGATGTGCTAGTCTTTGCTCGAATCTATTTCTAGGAAAGACCGTAACTACAACACGCGGAGCGTGTGGTGGCTTTATGCCTCTGCGTACGCATTGGGGCGCGCAGTTTGCGCTAACGCGCAAGCAAGCATCTATGTGCTTGCCCCGCCCTCCCAATACGCACACAAAGGAGCTTCGCTCCTTGCTCCCAAAAAGAAAAGAGCACTCAGAGACTAGATCAATGAGTGCCCAAGATTACCGAAACTGTGGAGGTGAGTCTGCGTCAGGCAGCGAGTGAAAACGTGCTCGCGATTGCGGGACAACGCTCGATGATTCCGGTGCGGTGCATCCCCCATCTAATGTTGCTACAGCAGAACGACTTCTCCTCGTCCGGCGACAGGTCGTTCGGTACGATGTAGATCATGTCCGAATGCACAGCGCCAGCCAGCGAGCCTTCAGCGACCTCGAGAACCGAGACCAACATGCAGCCGATACGACGTGCTGTCAGTTGGCCATCGCGCTGTTCCAAAAACACGTAGACCACTTGCTGTTCTTTGGGTGTCGGCAACGAGTGTTTAGCAATCAACTCGCGGAGCTCATCGTCACTGGTGTCCATCGTATCGCCGATCATGTGCAGCACAGGAACGCTGTCGCCGTAACGCTTCACGTCACGCGGAATGTCAGCCACGTGTCTGGTGTCAGACACAAGCTCGTCCATCATGAAGTCGAGCGTCCGGTAGGTGCCGGGAAAATCGACCACACGATCTTCGATCTTGACGCCGAATGTCCCTTCATCATCGGTGTACGACCTGTTTGGTTCGGTTGTCAAACCGCGTTGGCGCAACTGTTCGATGAGAGCTGCATAGGTACGGTCCTGGTGCTTGTGCGTCCAGAAGTTCCGAGTCATCGGAAAGTCTTCGCGCCCAGCTTCTGCCGGATCCCAAGTCAACCACGAGGGCTGTTGGTATTCACGGTGGAGCTGCATAAGCAGACGAGCTTCCGGCGAACAGAATTGCTCGCAGAAGTTGTCCCAGGCCCTCGGAAGAATGACGGTCCGGTTGTAGGCACGGTCGAACATGCCATGATACACAAAGCACGGGCTGCCTGACATCGCCTGACCTTCCGCACGGAAAGTCCAGTGATCGCCGACCTGCGATTCGCACTGGTTGGGATCAAGTTGTGTCGGATTTTCGGCAACGTGTTTGATAACAGCGTCGGCGAAAGCTTGTTGAGTGATGATCATTTCTATCTCCGTGTTCGGTTGGGAATGTGCGGTTTTGAGCCGATTGGTCCAAGAATTCAGCCAACGTAAATAATGCATTATAATACTATATTGTCAAGTTTTTTACAAAGTAACTGCTCACACCCTCCGCACGCTGTCATATAAAGGAACTACCCACACCATGAGGTATCCTGAAGTGAG
>CAZMPG010000019.1:0-22459 GCA_964568345.1 uncultured Candidatus Saccharibacteria bacterium
TGGTCGGCTCCTCGCAAAGACGGCCGAGTGGACGTGCATGTGGATGGTGTGAGAGTTTACCGTCGATAAATTGTACACAACAGGCGATATGTGCTAAAACTGCACCTGGGTTTTGACCAGAAGAGGTGATTATGCGTACCAAAACGCCCCAAGCAACGTGGGGGAGATTCCTGGGACACTGGGCCATCATAGGCGTCCTGTGTGCCCTACAGCTCAACCCCGCATACTCGTTCACCCACGGGGTACTGCAGGCAGACAGCAGGGGGTTGCGAGCCTTCTCGCTGCTTGCAACCTGCGTAGTAGGAGGGTTGCTGCTCTGGAGGGTGTGGCGACTCCATGCGTACCATATCCCGAACTGGACCTATGGTGTGGGACTGCCCCTCTTGGGGATACTCACCACACTCTGGTGGTATGGGATCATCGCCTGGGAAAACAACGCCCGCGGCTGGATGAGCCTCCTCGCCGCAACGTTCATGCTCGCCGTGTGGAGCTACGGACCAGCGATACACATGAGACTCGCTGCTGCACAGCGGAGGTACCAGCGGCAAGGAGGGAATCTGTAGGGCCTACAGGCACAACACAGGCGCCGCAATGCGGCGCCTTTTAGAACCCTCGCTTCGCGGATTACTCGCCGCAGACTACGCGCGACACTCCGCACCTTGTGGCACGGCCCCCTCCTACCCGACTTCCTGGGCTGCAGGAGCAGCGATCTGCTCTACATCCCCATTGAACCGCAGGGACCGCAAGGACTCTGCGACCGCCAGTACCTTCTCGGCATCTGTACTGCACGCCCTCTCACGCACGGACGCAAACACTTCGACCACCCACGCGAGCCGTGTCACGGTGACCTTCCCCTCAATATACCCGCGATACGCACTTACAAGCTCGGTGACGAGGGCATCCATTGTTCTACCGAAGGCATTCATTCTTTGCTTCTCCTCGTATGCACCGACCAATAGGCCGAGCGTTGCCAGTTGCTGCCGCGGAAGATCAAACTGGAGCGCATGCCGTGCAGCAGCTTCCATCAGGTGCTTACGTGCACTATCGTCACCTTGGAAAGCGGAAAGTGCACGACCGGCTTCTACGACCAGCGCTTCGACCATCTGACGCAGCTGGATACCCGCATCAGCGGCCGCATCTTGCCCCTCTTGCAACGTCTGCCCCGTGCGTGCAACATCTTGAGAAGCCTGCTGTGCGGCACGCGTAGCCTCTTCCTGGGCATTCTCAATGTCCTTGCTCACGCTCTCCAATGCACGGACGATCCGCACTACGTCACCTGCTTCGACGACCGGCAGCTTATCCAGCGCATTCCGCAGCACGAAGGGAAGCTCCTTGTATATCTTATCCAGGTGCGTATTGACGATACCTCCTATGGTGCTGCCCACCACCTCCTGCAGGTCGCGAGCAGACTCGCGATTGACTGCGCTGAGAAAGTACCGCCTCGTCATCAGCAGTGCCACCACAGCCGCGATGATCATGGTGAGTATGCCGATTGGGCCCGAGTTGACTATTCTTTCGTGTGCTCGGGCAAATGCGGATCCCAGCACGACTGGCTCACCCCCCACATACCCCGTGATGAGTGCGACGATCTCCTGCACACCCAGTGCACAGATCATAGCCGTCATCAGGAGCCCGCTGGACAGGAACACGAAATTCACCACCTTCTTCATAGAACTCTCCTACCAATCTACCCAAAAACCGTCTGGACAGTACCACACAGTATACAAAAATGCAACACCCCGAGGTGGGGTGTTGGGTATATGCTCAGGATTGATCGTCGTGCCCGAGCGGCGCTACGCCTATACCACGCTGGGCGGTCCTTCCGTTCAACGTATTCATCACTGGGATAGCCGCCCAGTTGATTGCTACCAAGGTAAGAAACTGTGTATTCGAGAACGTCCTACTCGTCCACACAATAATCTTATTTCCATGGTCCAACATACCGAGCGCGAGCAGTACGTTTAGCACAACCCCTGCAACAAGCAATGTGGTCATGATAACGGCCGCGAAAAGCATCCGGTTCACTTCCGGTGAGTTATTTTTTCCGGGGATGGAGACCCGGAGCGTCTCGTACAGTACCGCCCCTATGGCACCTACGTAGAAAACCTCCACTACGGAAACCCCGTAATTCCCGAGGTAGATGCCATCACGCCACTCGACGAAAGGGATCGCCGAAATGAAGAGGTAAAATGCCAGGACGTACAGGAACGTTGGCATCTTTCTGAAAAAGGATTCGCCTGTCTGACGAACTGCTGACGTACCGACACCAGACACCGTTGCGACGGTTGCTGCTTTGTCCATTTCCCACCTTATTTGTGTTGACCGGGACAATTCCCACGTCACACACTACCTATAAATATACGCTTGTCAAGCACTACCACAGTACTTGCTCACACCCTCCATAAACAGCCCGGTGTCGTTGTCATTGCTTCGCCCCCCGCCTACGGCGGGGGGCGAAGCAATCCAGAATCGTTTCGCTATGGTACCGAAATGCCGCTCATATCATGGACTGCTTCCCGCCACCTCTGCTCACGGCTAAGGGCCTGCGGTCATTCCCGCCCGTAGGAGATGGCCTGCCCCGCCTACGGACGCGACTCGCAAAGACGGCGATTTACGTAGTAAGGTTCAAGGGAGTGCGCGGGGTTACCCGCACCGACCGCAAGAGTGCTGCCCCGATAACACCAACGGTGACGACCGGGGAAAACCAGGTGGGTACATGCGCCCCAAACCCCTCGGCGACCATGACGAGGCCGAGTACACCGATCGAGTACATCGCGCCGTTCTTGAGGAAGCGATACCGCTTGATCCGCTCGATGTTGCCTACCGTGAGCTGCCGCACCACGATGGCGCCGATGCCGTTGCCGATGAGGATGAGGGGCACCATGGTGGTAAAGGCGAATGCCCCCACCACACCGTCTATTGAGAAGGTGAGGTCGAGCACCTCGAGGAAGAAGAATTTCGCCCAGTCGCTCATGGCCCCCTCTCGTCCGTCAGCGATCATCCGCTCCTCCATCTCCTCAGCGTTCTGCTTGAAGCCGTCCGCAATGAAGAACGCCGCGAAGCCTATCGCCGCAGCGAGCATGAGCGCGGTGTCGCCAATCGATCGGTCAACGTACGCAAGGATGCCGACCAAGAGGAGCGCCGCGGCAGCGTAGAACCACACCGCACCGAAGCGCTGCACCGGCGCTTCAAAGGGTAGCCCGAACTCCTTGTCCTCCGTGAAGAGCCAATGGAGAAAGAGGAGCACCAGGAACATACCCCCTCCAAGGAGTAGGTAGGGCGCACTCGCCGCAATAGCCATCCATACGGCGGGGTCGTTGTCCCACATGGCACGAAAGGCGGCACCAATACCCATTGCTGGGTTCGCGAAAAAGACAATGAGTGAGGGGAGAAGACCGCGCACCACAAAGACTGCGAACAGGATGCCCCACGTGAGGAATGCGCGCCGCACGCGGGGCGAGCGCATACTCGAAAGCACCTGCGCATTCACGACCGCATTGTCTATGCTCGAAACGACCTCGAACACCACGAGGCCGAAGATGATGAGGGCGACGTCAAGCATGGTCGGGCCAAGCGCCTCTCGGGGAGCTCATGCCACGCTCCCTGAGCACGTCTCGTATCTCGGTGAGGAGCTCTTCTTCCTTGCTCGGTTTCGCTGCGTTCGCCTGCCTTTCCTCGTGCTTCCGCAAAAAGTGATTCATCTCTCGCACAAGGAGGAATGTAGCGAACGCGACGACGAGGAAGGTGATGACGCTGTTTATGAAGGAGCCGTATTTTACGGCGACGGCGGGCGCTGTCTCGGTCGCCTCGCGGAGCACCCACTGGAGCTTGCCCCAGTCCACCCCGCCCGTGAGGTAGCCCACGAAAGGCATGAAGAGGTCATCGACGAGCGACGTGACGATCTTTCCGAACGTCGCGCCGATCACCACCGCGATCGCGAGGTCTACGACATTCCCCCGTATCGCAAACGCCTTAAACTCTTCGAGGAAGCGCTTCATACCACACGTACAGCATACCACACCACCTCCCGCGCGCACCGCCTGCGGTAGCTCGAAAAAGCAATCCGCGGTACACTGTATCATATAGTATATGTCGTACGGGTACACCATCCTTTCCTCGGTCGCCATCATATTCGCTTCCCTCACCGGGGTTGTGTTTACCTGGAGGGTGCTTGGGGAGTGGGTCACCCCGCGCATCCGATACTTCGTCGCTGTAGCGGCGGGAGTATTCGTCGTCATCATCTACGGCCTCAGCACAGAAGCGTTGAGCACCGGGTTCTCGTACACGCTCCTCGGCGCATTCCTCACCGGCGGCCTCATCCTTGAAGTCGCGACAAGCCTCCTCCCCACGGGCCACCACCACCATGGGCCACACCCCGAACACACGCACAGCACGATAGACGCACGGCGCATGATGCTCGGTGACGCGATCCACAACGTCCATGACGGCCTCGCACTCGTGCCCGCATTCCTCGTCTCCCCGATCGTCGGCTTCGGCACCGCAGCGGGTATCTTCCTCCACGAGCTCGTACAGGAGACGGCGCAGTTCTTCGTGCTCCGCGAAGCGGGATTGTCGACGCGCCGTGCACTCATCTGGAATCTCACCGTCTCGACGACCATGCTCGTTGGCGTCGGGCTTGCGCTCGCCCTTGTCGAGCTTGGGAACATCGAGCACTTCCTCGTCGCCTTCTCCGCGGGCGGCTTCACGTACATACTCCTCCGCGACCTCCTCCCCTCGATTGTCAGGCATGCGCTACAAGAACAGCGCGTACGTTCGTACGCGCTCGCGTTCATACTAGGTCTCTCTGCTATGCTCGCGGTTTCCCTCCTCGCGCCACACGAGGTGCATGAGGAAGGGCTCCCGCTCCCCGAAGGGTTTGGTCTCGCTTTGCGGTAGGCTACACGGGCTTCCCCCGCAGCAGACGCCGCACCCAGTAGAGGGGAGTGATCCGTACGGTGACCTGCTGCAGCAACGTGACCAATTCCAACATCCGTTCGTCGCAACCGTCGCGCTTTGAAGCTATTAGATACAGCACGCTCGACACGAAAGGACCCAGAACCAAGGCTTGAATTGCTGCGTCGACTAACACAAGAACTCCCATAATTCCTCCGCTAACCAGCACCGGGGATTCCAACATACCCAGGGACGACGCATTGCTGTGAAAAGACCATAGGAAAGAAAACAAATCTGACCATGCGATAACCCAGAAGGCGAAACCAATCGTACGAACGACGAGCATTGGAAAGACTTTCACCAGCGACCTCCTTATGGAGTCATATACTGTATGGCACGCCCTCTTGAGGCGGGCATTCACTAAATCCCGCGCTGCCACGTAGCGTAGAGCGTCTGTGACCGAAGATACTCGTCCGGATTCCCGCAGTCAAGGTAGAGCGCGTCGGGTATAATACGAGCGAGGAGCGGCAGCTGTACACCGAGCCGCGCGAGCACGTCGGCGATGACGTACTCGCCATTCTCGCGCGGCACTGTTGCTTCGAGTGCGTCGAAGACATCGTGGGGAAGCAGGTACGCACCATGTGTTGCATACGGCGACGGTTCGGTGCCCACCGCCGGCTTCTCGACAATACGCACGATGCGCTGCACGTGTGGATCCTCGCCATACATCGCAAGCTCGGCCATACCGTAGTTCACCCGACGCTCCGGCTCATCAATTTTGACGCACGAGATGACCGGCATACCTGTGGTGAGATAAGTCTCAATGCAGGAGGCGAGCCGCGTCGTCCCGGTCGTGAGCATCGCCTCATCGGACCACAGGAGTACGAACGACTCTCGGTGGAGGAGGTGGCGCGCCGCCCGGAGTGCACTCGCATTGCCGTACGGCGGCCGGGTGTGCACGAAAGAAAACTGCGCAAGCGAGGTGATATGGCGCAACTCTTCAACCTGATCCCCAAGTCCGACCGACACGAGGTAGTCCTCGAGAAGCTCGTTGGGGGAGAAATGTTCCTGCACCGCCTGCTTCCGGTGCGATACGACAAAGATGATGTGCTCGATGCCCGAGCGCACCGCCTCCTCGACAACGTGCTGCACGACCGGCTTCCTCCCGAGCGGCAGCATTTCCTTCGGAATGCTCTTTGTGCACGGGAGGAAGCGCGTCCCGAAACCCCCGACCGGTATGACCGCGGTGCGGATCGGCGTCATACGCTGCGACTCCTTCGCTTCGCGGCGAGGTCCCGCATCGAGCAGACAATACGTTGGTGCCGCTCCTCATCTCGGAGAAGCTTCGTGAGAAGGATACGCGCCTCGGGGTGCCGCACAACACGGAGCAGCACCCGCGCCTCACGTTCCATCTCCCGTTCTATTGCGTAGAGCTGATCGAAGTATGCTTGGTAGTCTCGAGAGGTGAACATACGCTACTTATTTTTTCGCGCGACGCCGCGAATCCTGTGTTGATGTATGCCGCGACGTGACCCTGGTAGGTGCCGGCGGGTGAGCGGCGACAATCGCCTCCACCTTCCGCAGGAGTTGCACGTGGCCTGCTGAATCATGGGTGAGCGTCTCCAGACCTGCGAGAATTTCTCGCTGCACCTCCTCGGGGAGCCCTGACCAGAAGAGCGCGGCACTGATGTGCGAGTCATACACGGGTATCGCAAGCTCCTCTTTCACGATCGCCTCACGGATGAGGGACAGCACACCCTCGTGGTCGATCTTTGCTGTACGTGCCATGTCTCTATACTACTACACAGCTACGGTAGGAGGCACGCGCTCGCTGTGGACGGGCGGGCTGTCTGCGTTCAGGACGAAGACGCGGGATACCACGAGCATCGTGTAGCAGCACCACGCTATGTTTACGGTGATAGCGAACGGATCACTGTACCAGCGGAGTGCTCCTGCGAAGCACGCTGCACCATTCACCGCAATGAGGAGCATCCACGGCCACAGCGCCGCCGTGGGGAGTGCCCCTGTCCTGCCCTTCGGGGTCACCATGAACGGGACACGGATGCGGAGAAGCCCGATGCAGGCAGCGTAGATGAGTACAGGGAACGACACCATACCGAGCACAATGCCGCTTATAAGCATGCGCACTGAGTAGTGGCGCCGCCGCATAGTGCCATAGAAAAGTGTCATGTTCATGACTGCGTACGGTACAAACGTCACGAGATACACAAGCGGATTGTCGAAATACGTCGGCATCCCTGTGAGGAGGAACACAGCCGGCGTAAGCGAGAGGACGAGGAAAGCGATACCTACGAAGTAGTACGATGCACTCAGGAAATACTCCCACCACACCGCAAACGACAACCTCTGTGGACCTGCACAAAACGCTCGCACCAGGGGCCATAGGGTGGCGATAGTCCCCGTGGCCCAGCGCATCTGCTGCTTGAAGTACGCAGACAGGGTCTCCGGGGCAACTCCGAAAGCGAGCGTGTGGCTGTAGTACAGTGACCGGTATCCAGCAAGGTGAAGCTTAAGCGATGTGGAAAAATCTTCCGTCACTGAGCTTTCATCGAAACCACCAACCGCACGGAGTGCGTCAACACGGAGGAGAACGTTCGTGCCGCAGCAGAACGCCGCACCAACGTGCTGTTTCGCTTCACATACGAGCTCATAGAAAATGGACTGTTGCATTGCGGCACCATGCGCAATAGGGCTTGCCCCTACATTGGCATATACCTGAGGGGTCTGCACGTAGGCAATACGGTGCGAAGCGAGAATAAGGGGCACAACCGTGCTCAAAAAATACGGCATGGGGCTCTGGTCTGCATCGAAGACAGCAAGGAAAGGCTCTCGCACAGACTGCAGGAACTCGTTGATCGCTCCCGCCTTCGAAGCGGGAGGGATGTGAGAGGCTACATAACCAATACCATACGCGGCACACAGAGCCTGGTTACCCTCCCGTATATGCGCGTCCCGCGAACCGTCAAGGAGCACCCGCCGGCAGTTCGGATACTCGAGCACGGCAAGGGTAATACACGTGCGCTCGACGACGGAAAGCGGTTCGTCGCGAACCGGAACGACCACAACGACCGCAGGGAGCTCGGGCGGATAAGCACGCCGGTACCGGATATGACTTCCCAGTGTCCGATACGAGGCGAGTGCATACCCAACCGCGTGGAGGAGCGCATGACCTTCGGCGCAGAAGAGCATGAATGCATAGAGACGGTCAATCCATGTAACCGACTCAAGGTAAAGGAACGTGACCCGCGCCACGAGGTACACCCCGGCACACACAACAGCACACACGGCGATCCATCGCAGCCGGAAATTCTGCACCCGGTGTGGCATACCGCGTATGGCTTATACCCGCGCGAGCCGCTCCCGAACAGTGGCGACGATCTGCTCGGGTGTTGTGTCGGTTTTGACAATATACTCGGTCACCCCCCGATCGAGTACTTCCGACAATGCCAGCATTGACCCGTCGTTCGTAAGGACGATCACAGGAGGAAGGGATACCTCACGCCGCTGTGCTTCCTTGAGCATCGCTACACCCGAACATTTCGGCATAGCGAGATCGAGGAGCACGAGGTCAGGGCGCGACACAGTTATCTTCTCAAGACCAACATCACCGTCTACCGCCTCGTCCACAGCAAAACCTGCTCGTACAAGCTGATCCACAAGTGCGCGACGAAGCGCACGGTCGTCCTCAATCACGAGAACATGCTGCTGTGGTGTTTGCATAAGTATTTTAGGTAAACTGCTAACCGTGCACAGGAACACCGCGGGGTATTCCTACTGAAGGCGAGGCGATTGGTACGGCAAGGCGACGTAAAATTCTGTACCAACGTCGGGGGTGGAGCGAAACCACACGTCACCACCGAGCGCTGTGACCGCCTCCTGTACGAAGTACAAGCCAATACCGCTCCCCTCAACGGAAACTGCGGTAGTGTTCGATGCCCGAAAGAACTGCGTGAACACGAGCCGCTGCTCTGCCTCGGGTATGCCGATACCCTCGTCACCCATGAGCACTACGAGTCTGTCGTCAGAGAAGGTCTTCCCGTACACCTCGTGCCCCGCAGGCTTGTGGAAGACTTTGGCGGTTACCGTACCACCCTCGCGACAGTACTTGCACGCATTCGACACAAGGTTGCCTACGATGTGCTCACACATACCACGGTCGGTCATGACAGGGGCAAGAGCGTGGTCGGCGTACCAGGACACACTCACCTGCCGTGCACGGAGCCCGGGGGCTGCTTCGTCGAGCGCTGCTCTAACGATACCAGCGATCTCACACGCCTCGACACTCGCCACGAAGGTGCCGAGCTCAAGCCGTGAGATGTTGAGGAGTGACGTCACGATGTCCGTCATGCGCTTTGCAGCGAGGCGTATCTCACCGACATACTCCCGCTGGGAAGGGGTGAGCGCGCCAACATCGCCGTTCATGAGCATTTCTGCGTACCAGGAGAGCGTCGTGAGCGGTGTCTTGATGTTGTGGGAGGCGAGCGATATGAACTCGGTCCTCGCGCGCGATAGACGTTTGGTCTCAGTGACATCACGCTCAATACCAACGAACGACATGATGTTCCCCTTCCTGTCGAGTACCGGGGCGACGTGGATCTCAGCATCGTAGATGACACCATCCTTCCGCTTATTCCTGATCTCACCGCGGTACGACTCCCTGTGCACCGCTATGGTGTCCCAAAAAGACCGGTAGAATGTTGTTGGCATCTGGCCACCCCAGAGTGCTGGCGTTTTGCCAACCATTTCCTCGACAGGATACCCCGTCGTCTGCGCTGCTGCCTGATTCGCGTACACAACGACACCCTTGGGGTCGGTGACAACAATATGGTCCGTCGCACAGTCTACAGCGAGCTTGAAGCGTTCAAGTTCTACACGAGCGTGTGCTGGTGAAGACGGGGCTACACGATGTAGTGAAGCTGCTGCGGTTGACCTCATACTATACGAGCCCCTCGAGAGTGGCCACCACCTTCTCAATGGGTGTCGAGGCTTTGTCGAAGTAGTGTGCATTGAGCTTCTCCGCATCACTCCGCAGCTGGGAACGGCCAAGGAGGTTCGTGAGGATGATGACTGGCACCTTGCTTCCCATCTCGGGGCCACGGAGCGACTCGAGGATGGTCATACCATCCTTGCCGGGGAGCATGAGGTCGAGTACGATACCATCGGGTCGCTCCGATGTAACGTAGGAGAGCATCGAGGCACCATCGGCTGCCTCTACTACCCGATACCCCGACCGGGCGATCCGATCCACGAGCACCTTACGGAGCGATGGGTCATCCTCCACGACCAGCACCTTGCGGAAGCGTCGTAGCAGCTTCATGTGCCCAGTGTACCTCGCCCGGTGGGTAGGATACACGGATTGTTATACACAGCCCTATGAGACACTCGACGCACCACCTCCCACGAACGTGAGTGCGACACCCTTTCGGTCTGCCCTGCCGGTGCGGCCGATGCGGTGCACGTAGTCCTCGTAGGTCGTCGGCACATCGTAGTTGATGACGTGGCTCACCGCGGGTATGTCGAGGCCGCGTGCGGCAACGTCGGTCGCCACGAGCACACGCACCCGGTTCTCCTTGAATGCATCGAGCGCGCGCACGCGACGCTTGTGGTCCTTGTTGCCGTGGATGGAGTCCGCAGCAACGCCACGATGGACGAGGAGCTTTGCGAGCTTCTCGACACCGTGCTTCGTACGCCCAAAGACGAGCACCTTCTCGAAGCCGGGTTGCGCGAGGAGCGTATGGAGTACGTCGAGCTTGTGCTCAGAGGGCTTGATGTGAACGACGTCCTGGTCAACGTTTGCGCTCGTATCGCGCGTCTTCACCGACACGTGGACCGGATCGGTAAGAAACTCGCCGATGACCCGCTCAATATCCGGAGAAAGAGTCGCCGAAAAGAAGAGCGTCTGCCGTTCATGCGGCATACGCCCCATGAGGAAGCGCATGTCAGCGATGAAGCCCATGTCGAGCATCCGATCCGCCTCATCAAGCACCACGGTGCCGATGCGCGAAAGATCGAGTGCGCCACGGTTTACGAGGTCCTTGAGGCGGCCGGGTGTACCGATGATGAAGTCATGCTGCCCGCGGAGCGCGCGGAGCTGCGGGTTTATGTTCATACCGCCGACGCACGTGACCGAAGCGATGCGCATGCCCCGCACGAGACTTTCGAGCTCCTCTCCTATTTGGAGCGCGAGCTCGCGGGTGGGCGTTACCACGAGGACCTGCTCACCGCGCTTCGTGTACACTTTCTGGATGAGCGGGATGAGGAATGCTGCCGTCTTACCGGTGCCGGTGTTTGCAATACCGACGACGTCCTTGCCCCGCAGAACGTGCGGGATAGCGGCGTCCTGAATCGGCGTCGGCGCATCGTACCCCTTCGCAACTATCGCCGCCGAGAGCGCGGGAGCAAACGGTAGGTCCGCATAGCGAAACCGCGGCACGAACGCCGCTTCCGGCGCAGCGTCAACCCCGCGCGCGATAAAGCGCGAGTAGTGGATATCTTGCTGCTTGCGTCGAGACGTAGCGCGCTGTGGCGCACCCCGACGGGGCGCAGTGCCACGCCCCAACGGGCGCGACCGAGGCGCATGCGAAGCGCGAGCGCCTCCAGAAGCCCCCTGTACGCCACGGGGCAAGCGACCGCCCGACTGGCGGTATGCAGTGTGTTGGTACATACGTCGTATCGTGGGCAAAGCCCTACCCCTCGTCGTTACGGTAAAAAGTAAGGTGACGAGCGTCTCCTCGGGGTTTACGTACTCACGACGAGCGAAACAGCCAAAGAGAGGAAAGGTATGACACTAGTATACACACTATGGGGCATCTGTCAAGCTAGTCGTAGTAGAGAAGCGTGAGGTCTTTGTTGATCGTCGCGTGCTTGAAGCTATTGACGGGATCGTCCCCCGTCGTTTTGAACCACGCAGTGATCGTGTGGGTGCCTGGCGCAAGCCGCTCACTCCCGGCAGCGAGGTAGCTCGCGGTGAGCGTCCGCTGGCTCTCTGCCGCATCCTGCACAATCTGCTGTACACCCACCGAGCCCCGATTCACGCCATCAACGGTAATGCCGAGAAAGACGTTCCCTCCCTTGTCCGGAAGCTTGTCATTTGCTGCATCACCGCCATCAGCTTGGATGCGGGTCTTCGCCTGCACAAGCACGACGCCATCGTGCCCCTCAGGTATAGTGAACTGCTTCGAGGCTATTGTCTCCACCGTGCCGACCGGCGGGCAGTGGTGTACGTTGTCCGACTGCATGACACCCCAGCCGCTGTTGCCACACTCGTACGCCGTCGCGTTGTACGCACTGTCCCACGGGTACTCGATGAAGAAGCGGTGGTACCCTACACCCGAGAGTTTTGGCTGCTCGAGTGCAACGAACGTTGCACCCCGCGCGACACGGTACCGTACAGGATCAGCTCTCGACCCCCAGGGAAACACCGAACCGAATGGATACGGTCGTACGGTTCCTGTACCTGCGTAGTAGCCCTGGCTATAGACGGGGGCGCGGAGTTCGGCACCCTCCCACAGGTCATTCACGGTCCAGCTGTGATCCTTGGTCGAGGGGAGTAGCTCAATATCTGGAGCGATGCCGATCATCGCGTCTCCCATCGCCGGGTTCGTGGGGTCGAGGTATATGGTTCCCGAAAAAAGGAGTGGGGCTGGCCCCTTGACCGCGTTTGGGAGTGAGCCGAGCGATACGACTGGCTTGCTACCAAGATCAGCTCCCGTCCTGTAGATACTCGCGCTCTCCCCCGCAAGTGAAAACGTGTGCACCATACGAGCAGAGCTTTCAAGGAGCGAAAGGTTGCTCCCGCTCCCCACGGTGACGCTCCCCTGTGCTGCCTTATTCTTTGCAACAAGGTCTACCGTGTGGGAACCGGGCGCGAGTGTCGCGACACCGAGCACGTTGTAGCTGTGCTGCACTGGATACCTGCTCGTGCCCCAGTCTAGCTCAGACGTATCACCCACCGGGACACCATCTACACGGATGGAGATGGCAGCATACGGCTGCACCCCCGAGGCGCCTACAGGATACATGCGCCCGTCCGATTGCACGAGCACCTTCCGTGGCGTCGTACCGCCCACCGTCACCGGTATAGAGAGGAGTGTGCGGCTCGTCGAGATGCTCACGTCCGCCGAGAGCTGCTGGTATGCGGCAATACGCTCCTGCTTCTTTTTTGCAGCACAGGCAACACCGCTGCACGTCCAGTTGTACTCACCGTCTGCCCCTACTTGATCCACCCATGCGGGGGTGCCTGTGGTACAGAGTGACGTCTGTGCCGGTGCCTGCGTAAGGGTTGTGCCCTGCACACTCGCGTTACAAGTACCACCCTGCGGAGGCGTTTCGGTCGTACACGTACCATTCGGCAAGCGTACCCCGTCAGAGCACGGGGGTACGTTCTCGGGATGCTGTATGAACTGCACCTCGGCAACCGCCTGCGCCTCTTCACCGGTTACAGAATTCTTTGCGACGTACGTTGCCACAAAATGGCACCCGTACCGGCTCTCCCCGGGGGCTCTACTTGAGCTCTCACCACCGGCTTGGTTTGCTGTATTGAAGAGGTTCCACGGATCAACGGTGCCATTCTGCGACTCGTCAGCACATCCCGCTATCTCGACCACTGCACGGTATGTGTCGGCGTTGCGTGACTCCCACTTCCAGACACGGGGTACGAGCGGGTCGACATTGCCTACGGGCACCTTACCACCGATCAGGTACTGGAGCCACGCAATCGGACCAGTACCCACAGCCGTCGCCTGCACTGCTACCGTCGCGTCCTTCTCAACCGTACCCTGCGGACCGACACACGTGATGGTGTAGGTGGTATCAGCTGCAGGGGACACCCGCACGCTGCCCGAGCTTTTGCCGCCGGTCGAAAAGCCACTCCCCTGACATGACGCCACGTTGGTACCTGCCCACGTGAGGGTGCTGCCCTCCCCCGCCATAATACGTACAGGAGATGCGGTGAACACCACGGTGGAAACCCCCACCACGGGGGGTGTATTGCCACACGCGCCCTCTACAGACCCTCCGGAACACCGCGGCACATGACACGACACCTCCTTCGAGGACGCGCGGCACGTCCACCAGAAGATATCCGCGGCAGTGACGACACTCGAGGGGGTGCCAACCGCACATAGGCCGCTCGTCGGTACGCTAGTGTAGGATTGGGTACCGTCTGCCGCGGTGCCGCACTTCGGCACATCGGTGCCTGTACTGGGTACCGTTTTACACTGGACGGCGTAGAGCGCATCGCGGGTCGCTTGGTCAAACATACCGGTTGCCGGAAGCCCGTGTGCGCCCTGGTACCGAGCAAGTGCAGCCTCGGTAAGGGGCCCGAAGTACCCCCGCACAACACCGCGCGGTATGATGAGCAATCCCTGCGCCTCGAGGAAGCTCTGGAGCCGGGCAACGTCCTCACCGACACTCCCCACCGAGAGGTCACGCGAGTAGCGGACGCAGCCCTGCTCGCTGTGCTGCGCGGCGACTTTCCGCGCCTGTTCCGCCTTTTCTGCGGGGATGATGTGAAGCGCGATGAGAAGGTCAACGATGTCGCCAAGGCTTGCTGCACGCGCAACACCAGCGATCGCGCCAAAGGTACAGAGCGCGACGAGGATGGGCAGGTACCAGTTTGGTTTCAGCATGCGGATGTATACGCACAGTCTACCCTAGGCCAACCTCGGGCACCTAGCGCACCCTGTTCATAACCGCTGTCTTTCCCATAGCTCGTGGAAGCGGCCGCGGCGCGCATAGAGTTCCTCAAAGCTCCCCTCCTCGACAATAGCGCCGCCCTCGAGCACGATGATGCGGTCCATTTCGCGGACCGTCGTAAGGCGATGCGCAATGACGAGTGCGGTCACCGATCGGAAGACCTCACGGAGCGAGTCCTGAATCTTCTGCTCGGACTCGACGTCGAGGTGGGACGTCGCCTCGTCGAGAAGGAGAAGCGCCGGCTCCTTGAAAACCGCCCGGGCAATACCCACCCGCTGCCGCTCCCCACCGGAGAGCTTGATGCCCTTCTCGCCGAGGAGTGTGTCCACACCGTGCGGCAGTCGGTGCAGGAAATCACTCACGTGCGACACGTCGAGCGCACGGGCGAGGAGCGCACTATCGTCGGCACGCTCGCGGCGCGCGAGCGTTACATTATCCTTGAGCGAGAGGTTGAACAGTTCGGTATCCTGGAGCACAGGGGCAACAGCGGCAAAGTACGATGCGCGCGAGAAGGTCGAGATCGGTGTACCACCGATACGGATTTCGCCAGCGGTCGGCACACGCTCGCGCAAGAGGAGTTTGAAGAGGGTCGTCTTCCCCGCGCCCGAGAGACCGACGAGGCCGACCTTCTCGCCGCGGCGGATGGTGAGGGAGACGTTGTTGAGTACGCTGGTCTCTGCGTAGGAGAACGACACGTTCGCGACTTCGATTGTCTGCCAGTCGAGCGGCAGAAGAGCCCGCGCCGCCTCATCAGCACGCACCGGCTCACGCAAGGTCTGCACCATGCGAAAGATTGCGTACTTCGCCACGAGGAGGTCCTGGGTCACGTCGGAGAGCTCCGAAACCGACTCCCACACGTTCCCGAAGTAGAAGCTAAAGAGTACGAAAAAGCCGACCTCGAACCGTCCCTCGGCGATACCGTACACGATGTACGCGAGCACGCCGATATGAAACATGTGGCCCCACGCGTTCCGCACCGAAGAACCAGTCTGGTACCAGAATATCCTCGTGCGTATCTTCTCATAGAGAGTGACAGCGACCGCGCGGACGCCTGCGAGCAGAGGCGTGGCGACGTGAAGCACCTGCACGGTACGCACGTTATTGAGGGACTCGAAGAAGACCCCGTGGAGCTCCTCCTCATCCCCGTGCACTGCATTCGACGCGCGCACCGCCCGCACCAAAAACCAGCGGCTCACCAAGTAGAACGTCACGAGGAAAACCAGAACGAGCACTGCAGTAAACCGATCGAATGCGGCAATGACGACGACCACGCCGACAAAGTTCACCGCGATCTCTATGATGTTGTTGAACCAGATGCGGATGATGCGGTCAATACTCTCCGCACCGCGGACGATACGCTTCAGCTTGTTGCCGGTATTCTCACGCTCGTGCCAGGCGGCGTCGAGCCTTAGGAGGTGCGCGATACCTGCCTGCTCCGCGTCGAGGAGCGTGCGCTCGCTCACCCCGAAGCCGATACGCTTCGCCCCGTATATACTGAGTTGGCGCACGACAATAGCGCACGCAGTGAGCGTAAGAAGGGTCCACACGTGCGCAAGGGGGTCCCCCGCCGCGTACCTGGTGAAGAAGTTGACGATCTCAGCAAACGCGATCGCTGGGTACAGGCTTGCAGCATCACTGAGGAGGCGCAGCGCGCTCGCCGCAAGAAACCGCCCGCGGTACGGCCGCACGAATCCCGCAAGATCGCGGATGAGCTCGCGGGTTGGGTACGCTTCGCTAGGGGGAGTCACGGGGTCTATGGTAGCACGAAACCCCGTATAGGGTGCGCGACGGAATGGCGAAGTGCTCGCGACACATTCACGCGGGCGTGCGGCGTGCTGACCGCGGCACGATACCGAGCATGATACTCCAGTACCGGAGCGACTTTCGCGACCACTCGCCTTCCGCCGAGTGCTCAAAGACGGCGGCGAGCTCCTCGAGGGGATACATCGTGCGGAGTCAGCGCACCGCCTCGAGCGTCCCATAGTTCAGCACACTGCGAATGATGAGCTCGCGGTCGCACTCCACATCGAGCTGATCCACGTCGTACGACCAGAGACAGGCACACAGTTGGGGGAATGCGGTCATTGCGTTCACGCTACCGTACGCCCATACGTGCTGCCATTTCACCGCCATGACCCACCAGAAATAATACGTTCTACAGCATCAGCAAAGTCACGAATATCCAAGAAGAAGTTGGGGTATGCCTTTCGTAGCTCTTTCAGTGGCCCTGCCGATACTAGGACCGGTTCTATCGTCGCCCCTTCGACTGCCTGCTGCTCAAGCTTGGCATAGTCAGCCGCCGCCTTCGGAAAACTATCTCGTGTGTATGCCCTAACCTCTACACGTTTGTTGAGGGAATCCAACACGATGAGGTGATAAAAGTATGTGTTTTGCGCACTTATGTTGTGCATCACCGTAGACAAAGTTCGCATTTTTTCTAACGCACCCAGCTGCTCCGCAGCCCTCTTTACATGTTCGAAGGTGTCGCTCTTTGTGAGGTGCGAAAAACGTGGTACGCGCGGTGTGTCTTCAATCCATGCAAACGCGGAAGATGTTATAGCGAAGAAATCAAGCCATGTCTGGTCTCCCTGCCGAGACTTTAGATGCTGTCCGAGGAAGGTGCCCATACTTTCTACAGCCGTCGCCCACGTGTGTTCAAGGCGCGTGCGAACTTGTAATTCTACCAACAAGCCGTTATAGGAAGGTGCGTGACTATTGCAGTAACGGTAGATCAGATGAACACCTCTGTACCCATCTTCATCGCGAGGCAAAGTAATGTAGTCTTTTTCATTTACCAGTCTGTGGGAGAAGCGACTACTGTCACGATACTCGCGCGCGAGTTTCTCAACATCGGCCACATTCTCAAGAATAGCTCGCACCCCTCCAATATCTTGCATGGTAGTGAGTTGCATTTGAGGATAACGCGTCAGCTTATCCAATATAGTTGGCAGACGCTTCAATCGCTGCGCAACGATCGGGTCACCGTGATATGCTCGTAACTTACCACGAAGCGTCGCCTGAAACGTGTTGATGGGGTATGCATGGCAAGCCCTCCACCCATCGACCAGAGCGAGATCTTGCTGCACCTCGTTTAGGTTTCTTGTAGCTCCTGGGAGGAGTAGTGACTGGGCCGCCCTGTTGATGGCTTTTTTAGATTCTGTGGGTACTATTGAGAAAGCCATGATCTTCTTGTTGTTGTTCTCCTCTATGGTTCGTTTGAGGGGATGGGTGTAGATCTTATGGTAGCACGAAATTACGCACGCTGGACGCGTCGCAGCTCCGCGCGTGCTTGCCTGTAGCTCGGCACCGCGTGCGCGACGAGCTGCCAGAAGCGCGGCGAGTGGTTCATCTGTGCAAGGTGGCAAAGCTCGTGGACGACGAGGTACGTTTGGAGGTGGCGCGGGAGGAAGAGGATGCGGTAGTCGAAGTTGAGGTTGCGCCGTGAGGAGCACGAGCCCCAGGAGGAAGCGTTCCTCCGTATCGCCACCCTGCCCCACGAGAAGCCGTAGCGGGAGTTCTGCGCGGCGAGGAGCTCGTGGACGAGCGCGCGGGCGGCCTCTTTGTGCTCCTCGTAGTGTGCGCGCCGTTCATGCACCGGCTTCTGCCGCGGCACCCGCGCGAGCGCCTCCGTAAGCCACTGCTGCTTCCCCACCAGGTACCGCTCCGCATCCGCTACCCTACACCACCACGGCACCGAGAGGGTGATGGAGCCGTCCCGCCGCACCGAGAGCGTCATCCGCCGCAGCCCCCGCCGCTTACGGAGTGTGTACGTGAGTGCGTGGGAGTCGAGCTGCACGGTATGTTCTGCTTGCATACGGCGAGTATAGCGCATTTGAAGAGAGTGGTACGAGGGGGAACAGCGCCACGACACGACACTGTATACGTGCAACACGCGTATGGTATAGTTCCCCACGATGGTGCGCCGCACAAAACACAACAAGTACAGCCACCGCATTGACGCCGAGCTCGACCTCCATGGCGCGACGCGCGAGGAGGCGCTTCGCATGGTTGCAGGATTTCTCCACGAGGAACGGGTACGCGGGTCAGCATACGTCCGCGTTGTTGTTGGCAAGGGCACCCATTCGCACAGCGGGGAGAGCGTCCTCGCACCGGCGGTGAAGAGCTGGCTCGTGGGGCACGGGTACGCGTACACGTTTGCGAAGCTCGCCGAGGGCGGCGAGGGGGCGCTCGAGGTCAGGGTAGATACTGGGCAGTAGTATAGCCCCTCCTTACCGCACGATTCGAAACGCGTGGTTCCAGTCGTTCCGAAGGAAGCCGGGTATGCACCAGAGCATGCAGAGGGGCTCGATTGCGCGCGCCGCCGCCATCACCCCCATATCCTCAACCTCCCACCCGAAGCTCGCGACAATCTCCGCCACCTCACGCCGCGCCACTTCGTCGTCGCCACAGATGGGCATCGTCGGCCGCTCCGAGAATCGGGGGTGGATCATGTGTGCATTGCCGACACTGTTCCACGCTTTCACCACCTTCGCCTCAGGTGCCGCTGCCTGCACGAGCTCGCCGAGCGAGCGGTCGAACGAGGTAAAGAAACGGAGCACCCCCTGCTCGGGCGCCCCCTCGGCGATGGGATTCGTCACGTCGATCACCGTCTTCCCCGCAAGCTCACCTTCAAGCTCCCCCGCGAGCCCCTCCGCGGCGCTCCCTTTTACCGCAAGGATAATGAGCTCGCCCCACAGAGCAACCTCACGAAACGTACCGGTCGCGACGTCCATATCGAGCGCTTCATCCACCTCCGCCGCCTTGTGCCCGTCTCTACTCCCCACTCTGACCTCGTACCCGTCCCCGATGAAGCCTTTCGCGAGCGCGGTCCCCACCGCCCCAGTGCCGAGAATGCCGATCTTTTTCATACATCATGTGTTAGGTGAGTAAATACCCTTATGGCCAAGCATACCATACTACCTTACGCCCACGCGGCATTGCATAACCGCCGTTCATTGCGAGGAACGACCAGCGGGAGTGACGAAGCGGTCCGGGATCACGCGAGCGGTGTCGCAAAGACGCACAACCAGAGGTGCGGGAACAGCAGCAAGATATCGAGTAGCGTGCACGGTACGCGTATGTAACACGCACGTCACCGAGCACCCCTCATCCACAGTGGTTGAAGCGATATGTAAAAAGCCCCGAGCGAAACGCTTGGGGCTTTGCAATCCTTCATCCGCGCGGCTCTACGCGTGCCCGCGCCTGCGCTTCGGTACGAAGCTCCCTGAATCGCTCCCGCCAAGAAGCAACGAGCGGCGAGAGCTCCCACGCGTCATACCGCGCCCAGGTGTCGTTTGCGCGCGCCGCTTGCCGTGGAAAATCCATGTCCTCCGGATTCACAATGCGCCCACGTTGCACGAGTTGCACAAAGAGTGGCTCACCGTCTATCTCCTCGGAGCTATCTGCCACGATGAGCGTGCGCCCCTGCGCATACACCCGCACGTCGCCGGGGATGGACTCCTTGCCGGGTGAAAACTTCGTGTTCGGCCGCCCATCGGTCGCCGAGCGCTTGAACGCCGCCGACACCGTATCACGATGTACACCACGGTTGTAGTATCCACCCGCTCCGGGAAACGGCACCGCAGCCTCGGGCACTGCGCGATACACCGCACCCTGTACTTCGCGCACCTTGTCGGGGTCCACCCCATCCTCGAAGACGACGATCCGGTCGCCCAGGCCCTCCGCAACGAGCCGCTGCGCATAAAAGACCGCCTGCGCCGTGATGTCGCCAGAGTCTATCCGCGCCCCGATCCCCTTCCTGTCGGGATGCGCGTGCATGGTTGCAAGCGCATTCTCGAGGCCTACCGTCTCTGCGTCCACGAGATCAGTGAGGAGCGACGCCCTCCCCTGTGCCATGACGAAAAGCTCCATCGCTTCACGCTCCGCACTATCCAAGCCCTTGTCGAGACCCTGGAGCGACCCCATGAACTCATGACCGAGGGTACCAATCGCACGGAAAAGCTCTGGGAACATGAACTCCGCCACGTCTGCCGACGTGGAAATGGGGAACCCTCCGCCACCCACAAAGAGGGCGAGGAGCTTCGCAACAGCCATCTGCTCATCCACGTCGGAGCGGTAGCCGAACTCTGCATGCCTCGACCCAGCCACCTCGTACATGAGCCGACCCTTGGTCGCATGGATGACCGGCGCAAAGTACCGGCAGAGCTGGGGCTCGAGGAATGACACAATCCCGCCCGGCCCCTTGAGCGAAAGCATCGGCACGCCTGCAAGAAAGGTCTGTCCGCCCGGAAAGCCCCACACGTCGATCGGTAGGTAGATATCGTCACCCGCCTGCTCCGCGAGGAGCTGCTGAAACAGGGCGACCGGAAATGAGCGAACCGCAGAGCCGGTGGTGTACCACGCGATCGCTGTTTCGATCGCTTCCCGCTGTAGCGGCCGGTAAAACCACTGCCGCAGCAGCCACTCATGGCCCGCTGCGATGAGCCGCCCCCCTGCGCCCGTCTCAGGAAGCCCCGTGCGCAGGGTGAGGTGGTAGGAAGCCGTGAGCGCCGCAAGGGTGTCGGACGCCGACCACATCGTCCGCTTGTAGGTGTCCGATGAGGGCATCCCGCCCAAGAGAAACCAACGGCCCAAGAACTCGTCAATCATCCGCGCACGTAGTGCTGGTATGTTCATACGGTACCTCCACGCAAACTGTCAGTGAACTCGATACACATAGTGTGTTTTGAACACTATGTGTGGTCAAAAAAATAGGGGATGTGTTCCCTATTTCATATCTTAGTGTAGTATATACACTATCAAGATCCTGTCAAGTGCTTTTCTTATGGCTAACCACATTCTCCGGGAGCGCACGCGAAACTGATTAGGAGTACCTGCTCATACCCTCCACAGATCGTCACTGCGCGCCCCGCCGTCAGCGGGGCGGGACCCCATCTGGGGCTAGGCAAAGAAAGACGGCGCTGCACGAACGTGGAAACACAAAACAGGAGCCCTCAGGGGCTCCTGTCAAAGGAGGCGCAGGCGGCTAGTGTAGCGGCCTGCCTTTACGCTGGGACTCTGCCGCTTCGAGCATCGCTTCCCGCAGCTGGTAATTCTGTTCTTCCGGAGACCCACGCCGTTTGCTGCTGCGTGACGTGTCACGTCCTTGTTCACCGTCACCCCGCCCACCACGTGGTTGCTCCCGCCGACGGCCCGAACGGTCACGCACTTCGGTCTGTGCGGGTTTGGGCTGTCCGAGCACCGCCACGGGCACCGCAAACTCGCCGTCAGACAGGCCTTCACCAGCCTCGAGCTCGGGCAGTCGTAATCCATGGAGCTCTGCCGCCCGCTGCATCAGGCTTCCCCAAAGCTCGGTGGAAACCGGCGAAAAGAGCCCGGAGGGCGTCAGAAAGAGTACGTCAACCAGGACCCCGTCGGCCGCCTCGACGACGACCAACCCTTCCGTGAATCTACTCACGACGTACCCGCTATTGTCATCGGCCTCCCATTCCCCATAGGCGTACCGTCTCCGTCCGACGACGCGAAACGCTTCATCGGACACCCGCTCGTGCGAGTCGAGTCCGCGATAGAACCGCAGACACTTGAGCCGCTTCCCCTCCCGCATCCCTCCCTGCGGAGCGACGAAGGCGACTGGGAAGAAATCCGCCTCGACATACCCCTCTTTGAAAGGATATGTCACTGTCTCAAAACCATTGCGCTCGGCCATGTTATCTCTCCTCTTTTCAAAATTTCCCGGTTTCCCGGCCGATGAGCGATTGCATGACAATGCAATCGCTCAGTTCCGATCATTTTATAGCAACAATCTACACAAATGTCAATGTTTGTGTAAGGTACCTGCTCACACCTTCCGCACGCTGTCATATAAAGGAACTACCCACACCATGAGGTA
>CAZMPG010000020.1:0-22026 GCA_964568345.1 uncultured Candidatus Saccharibacteria bacterium
CGTCCACCGCTTCCTGGAGGATGCGCTTCTCGTTGCGGAGAATCACCTCCGGCGCACCGATGTCCATGAGCTTCTGGAGCCGGTTGTTGCGGTTGATGACGCGCCGGTAGAGGTCGTTCAGATCGGAGCTCGCGTGGCGGCCGCCCTCGAGGGCGACCATGGGGCGGAGCGCCGGTGGCGATACGGGGAGCACGGTGAGGAACATCCACTCGGGGCGCTGCTTCGAGCGGAGGAGCTGCTGGACGAGCGCGAGCCGCTTGTTGAGCTTCGCTTTGTCGGCGGTTCCTGCACTATCGCGCTCGGCGATGATCTTGTCGCGGAGCTGTGCGAGGTCCATGCCCTTCATGATCGAGTAGATGGCGTCGGCGCCGATGGATGCCTCGAACACGGTGCCGTACTTGAGGGAGTATGCGTGGTACGTCGCCTCGTCAATGATGCGGCCGACCGCAAGCCCGGTGACTTCCGCCTTGACCTCGAGGAGTCGGTCCTTGAGTCGCGTGCGCTCCTCTTCGCTCGCCGCGCTCTTTGACTTCGTCTTGAACTCCGCATCAATGTCGGTGATGACCCGTGTCCGCTCGCGCTCGTCTACCTTCGTGACGATGTAGCTCGCAAAGTACACAACCTTCTCAACGTCCCCTGCGGGGAGGCCGAGGAGTGTCGCGATGCGCGAGGGGATGCCGCGGAGGAACCAGATATGCGCCACGGGGCTCGCGAGCTCGATGTGGCCGCCGCGCTCGCGGCGCACGACGTTGCGCGTGATCTCGACGCCGCAGCGGTCGCAGATGATACCCTTGTAGCGGATGCCCTTGTACTTGCCGCAGAAGCACTCGAAGTCGCGCGTCGGGCCGAAGATCTTCTCGTCGAAGAGGCCGCTCTTCTCGGCGCGCTGGGTGCGGTAGTTGATGGTCTCCGGCTTTGTGACCTCGCCATACGACCACTCGCGGATGCGCTCGGGGCTCGCGATGCGTATCGAGATCGTGTTGAAATCGTCCGTCTGGATGGTGGTGGTGTCTCGCATAAGTGGTGCGGCTTAATCGTGGTGAGTAATAGGGTTGTCGGTACGTTCAAGGCGAACATCGAGGGCAAGTGCGCGGAGGTGGTGAAGGAGGACATTGAACGCCGCGGGTGTATTGGTGCGCGCTATCTGGCCATCGCGGACGATGGCGTCGAAGGCGGCAGAGCGGCCGAGAATGTCGTCCGACTTGACGGTGAGCATCTCGCGGAGCGTATACGCTGCGCCGTACCCGAGGAGCGCCCATACCTCCATTTCCCCAAAGCGCTGGCCGCCGTTCTGCGCCTTGCCGCCCAGGGGCTGCTGCGTGATGAGGGAGTAGGGTCCGATGGAGCGCATGTGGATCTTGTCCTCGACCATGTGGTGGAGCTTCATGACGTACATGTAGCCTATCGACACCTTCTGGTCGAAGTGCTCGCCGGTCCTCCCGTCGCGGATGGCGACCTTGCCGTCTTCCGGGTAGCCGGCAGCGACGAGCTCCGCCTTGATCTCCTCATCGGTGGCGCCGGAGAAGGGCGGGCAGATGGCCTGGTAGCCGAGCGTGTGCGCGGCGAGGCCGAGGTGGAGCTCGAGGATTTGACCGAGGTTCATGCGGCTTGGTACGCCGAGCGGGGTCATGATGACATCAACGGGTGTCCCGTCAGCGAGGTACGGCATGTCCTCTTCGGGGAGGATGCGGGAGATGACGCCCTTGTTGCCGTGGCGTCCAGCGAGCTTGTCGCCGACCGAGACGTTGCGGATCTGGGCAACGGTGACGAGCACCTTCTTGAGGATGCCGCTCTCAAGCTGGTCGCCCTGCTCGCGGGAGAAGACCTTGACGCCGACCACGCGGCCGCGCTTCCCTCCCTCAAGCCGCATGCTTGTGTCCTTCACATCCTTTGCCTTCTCGCCGAAAATAGAGCGGAGGAGGCGCTCCTCGGGGGTGAGCTGGCTCTCGCCCTTCGGCGTCACCTTGCCGACGAGGATGTCGCCCGAGTGGACCTCAGCGCCGATCCGGACAATGCCCTCCTCGTCGAGGTTCTTGAGCTTCGCTTCGCCGACGTTCGGGATGTCGTGGGTCGTCACCTCAGGCCCGAGCTTCGTGTCGCGGACGATTGCCTCGAACTCCTCCATGTGGATCGAGCTGAATTTCGCGTTCTTCACCAGACGCTCTGAAAGTACGATAGCGTCCTCGTAGTTGGCGCCGCTCCAGGGCATGAATGCAACGAGCACATTTTGGCCCAGGGCGAGCTGGCCGCCGACGGTCGAGCTCGTGTCGGCGAGGAGCTGCCCCTGCTTCACCGTCTGCCCGACAGAGACGATGGGCCGCTGGAAGTAGCACGACATGTCATTCGTGCGGCTGAAGTTGACGAGCCGGTACTCGTGGGTCTTTCCCTTGTCGGTCTTGAGGGTTATGTTCGTGGCGTCGCACCCCGTGATGGTGCCCGCCTCGGGCGCGGTGATGAGGCGGCCGGTGTCCGCAGCGGCGCGTGCCTCGATACCGGTTGCGACGAGCGGCGGCTCCGGCACGAGGCACGGGGTGCCCTGCTTTTGCATGTTGCTGCCCATGAGCGCGCGGTTCGCGTCGTCGTGCTCGAGGAACGGGATCATCGAGGTGGCGACCGAGAACGGCTGCGTCGTTGCGACGTCCATGTACTGCACCGCGTCGCGGCTCACGAGGTGCGGCTCGCCGCGGTGGCGGACCTCGATCTGGAGCTCGACGATGCCCTGATTGGCGTCGAGCTTCGTCGCGGCGTGTGCGATGTACGCATCTTCCTCCTCAAGCGCGTTGAGGTATACGAGCTCGCCGGTGAGCTTCCCGTGTGCGACCTTCATGTACGGCGTCTTGATGAAGCCGAAGCGGTCAATGATGCTGTAGTTCGAGAGGTGGAGGATGAGGCCGATGTTTGGGCCCTCGGGGGTATGGATCGGGCACACGCGGCCGTAGTGGCTGGGGTGCACGTCGCGCACCTCAAAGCCGGCGCGCTCGCGGGTGAGGCCGCCGGGGCCGAGCGCGGAGAGGGTGCGCAGGTGCTCGAGCTCGGTGAGCATGTTTTGCTGCTGCATGAACTGCGAGAGCTGGTTCGTGGTGAAGAACTCCTTGATAGCCGCCTGGAGCGGGCGGGGGTTCACGATGGAAACCGGCGAGCTCGTCTCTGGCTCAATGGTTGACATGCGGTCCTGAATGTTGCGCTTCATGCGGGAAACGCCCACGCGGATCTTCTGCTGGAGCATCTCGCCGACGAAGCGGACGCGGCGGAAGCCGAGGTGGTCAATGTCGTCCGCGACAGCTTCGGGGTCGCTATTGAGCGCGATGATGTGGCTGACGATCGTTGCAAGGTCGTCGAGCGAGATTGTGCGGCGCGCTATCTCCGCGTCGGTCATGGGCTTATTAAAGCGCTCATTGAAGCGGTGCCGGCCGACCTCCGAGAGGTCGTAGCGCTCGTCGCCGAGGACGGAGCGCACGAAGTCGCGCGCGGTCTCCGGCGTGGCGATGTCGCCGTCGCGCATGCGGCGGTACATTTCGATGAATGCGTCCTCCGTGGTCTTTGCGGGGTCCTTCGCGAGCGTCGTCGCTACCCACGAGTGCGCTGCCTCTTGCCCCTTGAAGAGGTTGGTGATGTCGGTGTCCGATGCTGCACCGAGGACGCGGAGGAAGCTCGTGACGGGGATCTTGCGCTTCCGATCAATGCGGACGTAGATAGCGCCGTCGGCCTCCGACTCGAGCTCGATCCACACGCCGCGGCCGGGGATTATCTTCGCACCGAAATATGTATTGCCCTTGATGAGCTGCGAGGTGAAAAACACGCCGGAGCTCCGCGCGAGCTGTGGCACGACGACGCGCTCGACGCCGTTTATGACAAAGGTGCCATGGTCGGTCATCATCGGAAAGTCTGCGAGGAAGATCTCTTGGCGGTTCTCCGTGCCGAGCGTCTTGTTCTTGAGGCGGACGACTGCCTTGAGCGGCGCATCGTACGTGCGGACGCCCTCTTTCGCGCGAAACTCGTCGAGCTGCGGCGTGCCGATCTCGTAGCTCTCGAAGAAGAGGTCAAACTTCTTCTCGCCGTAGTCGCGTATCGGCGAAAACTCCTTGAACACTTCACGCACCCCCTCCTCGATGAGCCACCGGAAGCTCGTGAGCTGCGGCTCGACGAGGTTAGGGAGCTCCGTAGCTGGCTTGCGGAAGCGTGCAAAGGTCTTCTGCGTACGTGTGGCGGTCTTTGGTGCCGTGGCCATAGGGCGTTATGGGTTATACGGTAGTAAAAACTCTCCTGCGGAGGCGCTCCGCGCGTGAATAAAGAAACTGGCTGCTGTGTGCTGTACACGACAAACACCCCCACGGCGAGGGTAAGCGGTCGCGACTAGTTGCTGGTGGTTACCACGGTGCTGTTGGTTAAAACATCGGTGGTATCGCAGCCGTAACTCAATCAACCAGATACAGTACCAGTAGTATAGTCAATACAGGGTATTTGTCAAGCGTGGTCAAGGGGTGGAACGGAGGAACTGTGGATAAGTTGGCGAGAGAGGAGAGAAAAGAGAAAAGAGCGTGACGTCGTTTCTTTTTACTTTCCTCTTATCACGTTTCTCTTACCCCTTCCCCCCGCTCTTCCACCGCTCGATCTCCTTATGGTTCCCCGAAAGGAGCACCTTCGGCACCGCGTACCGCTGCCGTTTCCACACGAGTATCTCCGGCCGCGTGTAGACGTCGTGCGATGCGGTGCGGCGCTCCTCGACCGATTCGTCGGTGCCGAGTACGCCGGGGAGTCGCCGTGCTATGGCGTCGAGCACCACGAGGGCGGGAAGCTCGCCTCCGGTGAGCGTGTAGGGGCCGATGGTGACCGGCTCGGCGCCGAGTATCTCCTTGACCCGCGCATCAATACCCTCGTACCGGCCGCAGATGAGCACGAGGTGTCGGTACGCCGCTGCTGCGTGGTCGGCGTATGCGGTGTCAAACAGGGTGCCGCCGGGCTCGAAGAAGACCACCTTGACGGTGCGAGGGTCTTTGCGGCCGATCGCTTTCGCAGCCGCCTTGAGGACGCACGCGGCTTCGAGCACCATCCCCGGTCCCCCGCCGTACGGCCGGCCGTCAACGCGCCGGTACGGGTCGGTCGTGAAGTCGCGCGGGTTGTAGAACGACACACGGATTTTCTTGTGCGCAATTGCGCGCTTCACGATGGACTCGCCGAGGTACGAGTCGAATGCGGAGGGAAAGAGAGTGATGATATGGAAGTGCATACGAGAGGAAAGTACTGAGAGAAAAGAGAAAAGTACTGAGAGAAAAGAGGAAAGTAGAAAGAGAAAAGAGTGTACATCATTTCCTTTCCCTTTCCTCTTTTTACTTTCCTCTTCGTTCTACGCCACAAGACCCCTTGCGGGGTCTTTGGTGGTTTAGTCGAGCTTGAGGTCTGCCATTGCCTCGTCGAGCGAGCGAGCGACCTCGGAGGTGGCGCCGCCTGTCGGTGCGCCATTCGTCGCCGCGCGGAGACCGCCTTCCGGCTCGTTGATCTTCAGGTTGACGCGTGAGTTGTGCTTCATGCCGACCACACGGAGGAGCGTGCGGATAGCCTTTGCTGTGTTGCCGCTCCGGCCGATGATCTTCCCCATGTCCTCGGCGTGTACATCGAGTGTGAGGAGTACCCCCATCTCGTCAACCGTGCGCGCGACCTTGACCGCATCGGGGTGGTCAACGAGACCCTTCACCACGTACTCAAGAAACGACTTGTCTTCCTCTTGCATAGTTGCAGTATAAGAATTGCTGATAGTGCGAGACAGCGTGGCGCTGCCTTCGTTAGCGCGTAGTGTACGGTACGTACGGGAAAACGCAAGTGGATTCTGTGCGCGCTACGCTGCTTCCGCCACCTGCTTGGCGGGATTCTTCGGGAGCACGTTTCGCTTTGGGCCGGCGAGGAGCTTCTCCGAGACGAGGAGGTTGTGGACGGTGTCCGATGGCTGCACCCCCTGCCCGAGCCAGTACGTCACGCGCTCCTTGTTGAGGGAGACCGTGTCGGTGTGTGGGCTGTACGAACCGAGCACCTCGACGCAGTTTGGGCTCGACGCAGCGCGGGTACGCTCCACAACAACCACACGGAACTCCGCGTGCCCCTTGCGCCCGACCCGCTGCAGCCGCATGACGACCATAGTGGAGCTACTCTAGCAGAGCCTACGTGTGTGGTCAAGCGTTTTGTTCGTTTCGTAACCCCTTACACCCCCACCGGGTACCCTTTGCTAGAAAATCGAAGCGGAGCCAACGTGTTGTGGCGAGGGACGTGAGACCCGGGGCAAGCGCCCTAGAGGGTCTCTCGCCGCAACGAGCGCTCACAGAGCTGGGTTTTCTGAGGGCGTGAGTTGTTACGGTGTGCGGACTTGACATAGTATATTGAGTATTGTTATTATAAGATAAGAATCTTTCGTTCAAAAATCAGGAGGGAAGGCATGTCTGAAGGTAGAATCATTATGACGTTCCGGCGTCCACCCGGATTCGGAACAGGGACCCCGCCTCCATGGCAGGAGGAGGCAAAACCATCCGCGTGGAATCCCGTTACCATTCTACGGGTCACGCCGATGTTTACGGTCAGGGTTCCCGGTGGTGGTGGAAACGCCACCTGCGCACTCGACCTTCTCGAGGCAACGCGGGCCTTCGTCATCGACCCCGCACTTCGCGGTGCATTCGTGGATGTCCAATTCCCTGAGACCGAGAGCAAGGTTGAGGTGGTGAGGGCTTCATTGAGAAATTTGGGGCTGAAATGCTCAGCAGGTGTGACTATCGCTCACATCTGTCACCGCGCACGTGAGCTCGGCCTCAAGCCATGCCTACCGTGCATGACGCCGTACATACGGGAGAGATTCCGTGACCAGTCCTGGTGCGATTGCGTGCTCGTGTGCATGCTCCCTATCAAGGGGGGTCGGAATGGAGAGGACATACTCGGACTTGATAACAGACTCGGCACCCTCCATCTCGGGTTTAGCGGCTTCGCACTCCGGGAGTACTGGTTTACATACGACCACCAGTACGATTTTCTGTTCTGCGTAGAATCGTAACGGGACCGCAGCGGGACCACCTTGGATAGGTGGTCCTTGTTTATACATGCGCACCACACGCCGTAACTCCGCGCGCTTGCTTGTAGCTCGGCACCGCGTATGCGACGAGTCGCCAGAAGCGCAGTGAGTGGTTCATCTCCACAAGGTGACGGAGTTCGTGGACGACGAAGTACGTTTGGAGGTAACGCAGGAGGTGGTGAATGGTTACCGCTACAGTTGTTGAAAAAAGATACGTACGGGGTATGAAGGGTTACTCTCCCCACCCCTTTGCGGCAAGTGCCGCGCGCGCTGCTTCCTGCTCAGCCTCCTGCTTCGACTTCCCCGAGCCCTTGGCGACCAGGTGTTCACCGAGGAACACCCCTACGGTGAAGTGCTTGTCGTGGTCCGGCCCGGTCTCCGCAAGGAGGGTGTAGCTCGGGGTGATGGAGACGCGCTCCTGTGCCTTCTCCTGGAAGTGACTCTTGCTGTCCTGCCAGAGGCGTTTTTGCACCACCTCGTCGGTCTTGGGAAAGATGTTCTGGGCGATGAATGCTTGTGCTGCGTCGTAGCCCTGGTCGAGGTAGATAGCGCCAATCACCGCCTCAAAGGCATTCGCGAGGATGTACTGCCGCGCCCTGCCGGTGTCGCGCGCCTCGCCCCGCGAGAGGAGGAGGTACTCATTCATGTTGAGCTTGATGGCGGCGTCGGAGATCGAGTTCGTATTGACGAGTGCGGCGCGGTACGCGGTGAGCTCACCCTCCGCCTTGTCCGGGTACCGCTCAAAGAGGAAGCGGGTGACGACGAGCTCGAGTACGGCGTCTCCCAAAAACTCGAGCCGCTCGTTGTGTTCCGTCACTTCACCACGGTGCTCGTTGACGTACGAGCGGTGGGTGAATGCGGTGGTGAGAAGTGAGAGGGTGCGGAATGACACGCCGATAGTCTTAGCGAAAGCTGCCACCTGCACTGCTGCGTCGTCGTGTGTCATGGGATGTTCTCTGTGGTGCGTAACCGTATATGGTGTCGCATCATCGCGCACTCGGCTGTCCGAGGAGTACGTTGATCGCCTTGGTGATGATGGGCAAAATGTCGTGGTAGAAGTTGAGCTCGAGGATGTCGGCGAGCTTGAACCAGCGCGCATCGTCGAGCCCCCCCTTCTCCTCGAGCTTGATCTCGACGTACGGGGATTCGACGAGGCAGTACGTAACGTGCTTCCGAAGCTTGCCCTTCTCGGGGTTTGAGGCGACGTACTCGTTTTCGCCGAGCTTCTCGCGGACCTCGACCGTAAGGCCGAGCTCCTGTGCTATCTCCCGCACAATGCCTGCTTCGACCGTCTCCGCATCCTCGATGCCTCCCTTCGGCAGGGTCCAGTGGCCGAACACGTCGTGGACGAGCGCAACGTACACATGCTCACCGTCGCGTGCGTACACCACCGCACCGCCCTTCCGCTCGACCGGCATCTTGTCGTACGGCACCGGCACCCGTTCATGGCGTTTGGGGTGCACATGTCGGGATGTCTCATGTTTCCCCGGCTCCCCGAGCTCTTTGTACACCGAGCCGAGGACACCGTTCACGAACCTCCCCGACGCGTCGCCGCCGAAGTTCTTGCCGAGCTCGATAGCCTCGTTTATAGCCACCTTTGCCGGCACCTCGCTCCTATCCGCAAAGAGGAGCTCGAAGAGCCCAATGCGGAGGATGTTGCGGTCAACCCGCGAGATCTTGTCGAGCGGCCACTCGGGAGCGGCTTTCGTGATCACGAGGTCAATGTCGCCCTGCTTCTCGAGCACGCCCGCAAGGAGCCGCCGCATGTATGGCAGGTCCTGGGAGTCGGGGGCAAACTCCGCGACGTTGCGTTCGAGGATAGCCTCGGGCGCTTCATGCGCCGCCCGCCCGCCCTCAACGTTGACGTCCCACTCAAAGAGCGTCTGGAGGACGACCGACCGCGATAAGTGCCTGTTTGCCATTCTCGTGAAAGTACAGTGAACGGCACGCAAACCAACCACGGTGCAGCGGCTACTTCTTCTCCGCCTTCCCCGCACCGTCAGTCTGCTTGCTTGCCGCACGTGCGCCTGCCGCACGTTTTGCCTTACCCCCTGCGGTACGCTGCTTCGGAGCCGTTTTCTCTGGCTGTGCTGCAGCGAACAACGCCTTCCCGCGGTAGGTGCCCGTCGTCGGGTCGGCGAAGTGCCGCCGACGTACAGCCCCTGGTCCGGTGAGGCGGGGGGTGAGTGCATGCTTGTGGGCACGGGCGCTCCCCGCCTTACCGTGCGTGTGCTTCATGCGTACCGTCATTACGGGACACTATACGCGACGCACGTAGAAATCGCAAGCACAGACCTGGGGAGAACGGAGAGAAAAGAGGAAAGGAAAAAGAGAAAAGGAGTGGGCGAATAGCAATGGCACACCCCTACCTGGGGTGTATGTCATCTATTGACGCACGCAGGATCGTCATCCCGTGCACGAACGTCTCCCGGTGGAGCGGGCAGAGGCCGTGGCGCGCGAGGGCGGCGTAGTGCGCCCCTGTGCCGTACCCCTTGTGCTGCGCGAAGCCGTACATCGGGTAGCGGGCGTGCAGGCGGAGCATCGTGTGGTCGCGGGTGACCTTCGCGAGGATGGCGGCCGCGGCAATGAGGGGGTCGGTTGCATCGCCGTGGATGATGGTCACCTGGTCGCGGTACACGCGCGGTGCCCTGAGGCCACCGTCGAGTCGCACGGAGCACGCAGAAGGGTCGAGGGCGAGCTTTTGGAGTGAGCGGGCGAGTGCGCTCTGTATCGCAGGCACGATACCCTGCGCGTCAATAGTGCGTGCGCCCACCTGCGACACCGCGTAGCGTACGTCGGAGAGCGTGGTGAGCGCCCTGTACCACGCCTCTCGCTGACGTTCTGAGAGTTGCTTCGAGTCGCGGATGCCCGTAAGCGGTGCCTTGTCCCATGCCCTAGGTACTGCAAACGCCCCCACCGCGACTGGCCCTGCAAGCGGCCCCCGCCCCGCTTCGTCAATGCCAATGAGCCAGTGCATGGGGAGAGTGTACGGGACGGAGAGAAAAGAGAAAAGTGACGAGCGAGGGATAAAGAGGAAAGAGTAAGGAGAAAAGGACTACAAGGAAAGAACGTAATGTCGTCTCTTTTTACTTTTCTCTTATCTCTTTTCTCTTGCTCGTGTTACACTCCCCCCATGTCTGGCTTCGTGCACCTCCACACCCACAGCCACTACTCGCTCCTCGGTGCTGTGCCGCAGGTGAAGCCGCTCGTGAAGCGTGCGAAGCAATACGGGATGGATGCGCTTGCGCTCACCGACAACGGCAACCTCTACGGCGCGGTGGAGTTCTCCATGGTCTGCGAAAAAGAGGGGCTGAAGCCCATCATCGGCGTTGACGCATACCTCGCCCCGCGCGGGAGGAAGGACATGGAGCACGGGGTAGATGAAGCGCGCGCGCGGCTCCTCCTCCTCGCGGAAAACGACGTAGGCTACCACCACCTCATCAAGCTTGTCACCGCCTCGTACCTTGAGGGGCTCTTCGGCAAGCCGCGGATGGACCGCGAGATCCTCGAGCGGTGGCACGAGGGGCTTATCGCCGTCGTTCCCGCATCCTACGGCGAGCACGTGAGCGCGCTCCGCGGCAACGACCTCGAACGGGCGGGCGGCATCCTCGACTGGTACACCGCCACCTTCGGCTCCGGCAATGTCTTCCTCGAGCTCACCCACCACCCTGAAATCGAGGGACACGCATACGTCGAGGAGCAGATCAAAGCGCTCGCCCGTACGAGCGGCGTGCCGCTCCTTGCGGCGCACGACACCTACTACCTTGCGCCAGAAGATCGCCTGGCGCGCGAGATCATGATCCGCATCCAGAACGGCGGCGACTTTGAAGCGGAGGGCTTCCATGAGGACGAGGATCGCTCCTTCATCACGCCCGAGCGTGCGGAGGAGCTCTTCGCAGGTGAGCCGGAGGCGCTCGCCCACACCCGCGCGGTAGCAGACCGCTGCTCGGTCAAGATCGAAATAGGCCACTGGTACTTCCCTGACTTCAAGATTGCGTCGGGAAAAACGGCCGATGATGAGCTCTACGACCTTGCGACGAAGGGTGCAGTGTGGCGGGGTCTTGCATACGAGGGTGCTATCAAAGAGCGCATCGACTACGAGCTCAAGGTGATCAAGGACAAGGGCTACGGCGGCTACTTCCTCGTCGTCGGGGACCTCCTCCGCGAGGCGCGCGAGCGCGGCATTCTGACCACCATTCGCGGTTCGGTCGCCGGATCGCTCGTCACGTACGTCATTGGTATCACGAACGTGGATCCGCTCGCGCTCAACCTCCCCTTTGAGCGCTTCCTGAACCCCCACCGCCCCTCAGCGCCCGACATAGACATGGACTACGCTGATACTAGGCGCGACGAGATGATCGAGTACGCAAAGGAGAAGTACGGCCACGAAAACGTCGCCCAAATCGGTACCTTCGGTACCATGATGGCGCGCGCGGTGGTGCGCGACGTTGCTCGTGCGCTCGGCTACCCCTATGGTGTCGGGGACAAGGTGGCAAAGACGATACCCTTTGGCTCGCAGGGCTTCCCGATGACGATTGACCACGCGCTCGAGAGCGAGAAAGAGTTTGCGACGCTCTACGAGAAAGATAAAGACGTACGGCGCATCGTGGACATCGCAAAGAAGATCGAGGGCTGTGCGCGGCACGTCGGCGTGCACGCAGCGGGTGTGGTCATCGCCCCTGCCCCGCTGTCGGAGTTTGTGCCGATTCAGCCGGACCCTAAGGGCGGCGGTAAGTACATCACCCAGTACGACATGCACAGCGTCGGCGAGGACGGCGTCGGGCTCCTCAAGTTCGACTTCCTCGGCATCAAAAACCTCTCGATCCTCGCGGATGCAATAGGGCGCGTCAAAGAGCGGCACGGCGTCTCGATTGACATCGAGAACATTCCGCTCGATGACACGCCAACCTACGAGATGCTCGCGCGTGGGGAGACGGGCGGCGTCTTTCAATTTAACGGCGCGGCGATGACCCGCTATCTCAAGGAGCTCAAACCGACCAAGATCGAGGATTTGAACGCCATGATCGCACTCTACCGTCCGGGGCCGATGAAGAACATCCCCGAGTACATCGCCCGCAAGCAGGGGCGTGCGCCGGTGCGCTACTTCCACCCGAAGGCGCGAAAGTTCCTCGAGCCGAGCTATGGTATCCTCGTCTACCAGGACGACCTCCTCTTCACCGCGCTCGAGCTCGCTGGCTACAACTGGGAGACGGTGGACAAGTTTCGCAAGGCGGTTGGCAAGAAGATACCCGAGGAGATGGCGAAGCAGCACGTGAAGTTCGTCGAAGGCTGCATCGAGCACTCCGGCATGACGAAAGAGGCGGCAGAGGCGATATGGGCGCTCTTCGAGCCCTTCCAGGGGTATGGGTTCAACAAGTGCGTGGCAGGCGACACGCTGCTCTACGATGCAGAGCGTGGTGCCCAGGTATCCGTCCGTGAGCTCTACGAATCGCGCGCGCGGTGTGTGACGTACGGCCTTGCGCCCGACCACCGGCTTTCCCCGATGCCGGTGGACGCAGTGGTCGAACAGGGGGTGCGCGACCTCGTCGAGGTGCGCCTGCGCTCTGGGCGGAGTGTGCGCGTGACCGAGAACCACCCCCTCCGCACGTTTTCGGGGTGGACGGTTGCCTCGGCGCTCACGCCGGGGACGCGGGTCGCCGCCGCCCGTACCCTGCCGGAGCCGACTACGCCAGGAGAGGTACCCGAGCACCTCATGGCGCTTGCGGGGTACCTTATCGCCGAGGGCAATCTCTGCCACCCCCACGGCGTGTACTTCTACTCGACCCGTGAGGATGAGGTGGAGGACTTCGTGCGCCTTGCGAGCAAGCTCGAGAATGTCGCCCTCCGCATCGATCGGAGCAAATCGGCGGCGAGCGTCTACGTCGGCCAAGCGCGGCAGCGGCAAGGTAACGAGCTCATGGCGTTCCTGCGCTCGCTCGGCCTTGCGGGACTGCGGGCGACCGAAAAGCATGTGCCGGCGCAGCTTACCGGCGTCTCGAACGCTCGGCTCGCGGCACTCCTCGGCAAGCTCTGGCAGGGCGACGGCTGCGTGAGTGGTGCAAACGGGCAGACGTTCTACGCGACGAGTAGCATACGCCTCGCGCGTGATGTGCAACACCTGCTTCTCCGGTTCAACATCCAGAGCACGCTCCACACGAAGCGGTTTCGCTACCGCGGCGGGCTGCGGACTGGCTACACGGTGGTCGTGACGCGTCACGAAAATATCACGCGTTTCAATGAAACGATCGGACGGCACCTCATTGGGGAGAAGCGTCGGGCACTCACCGCGCTTGTCTGTGCGGGGGGTGCCGCATATAGCACGACTCCCTTCCCCACACGGGGCACGGTGGACACCGTGCCCGCGGCGGTACGTTCGCTCGTGCGCCTTGAGATGGCGCGTGTCGGCGTCGGCCCGCGTGAGCTCGCGCGTGAGCTTGCTATCGCGGAGCGCACGTTCTACACAGACGACGGAAAGCGCGGTTACCAGCGCCCACTCATCGGACGTATCGCGGCGCGTCTGCACTCCCCCCTCCTTGCGAGCTATGCCACGAGCGACGTCGTGTGGGACGAAGTCGTCTCGGTACTCCCTGCCGGTCGGGAGATGACCTACGACGTCGCGGTGTCCCCCCACCACACCTTCCTCGCGAATGACATCGTGACTCACAACAGTCATGCAGCGAGCTACGGCAAGGTGGCATACCAGACGGCGTACATGAAGGCGCACTACCCGGTCGAGTACATGGCAGCTATATTGACCGCCGACTCGGGCGATATCGAGAAGGTGTCGGAGGCCGTCGCGGAGTGCGCGCGGATGGGCATCCGCGTCTTGAAGCCCGACGTGAACGAGAGTTTCGGAAGCTTCACCGTAGTCGCCAAAGATGGAACTGACGCTATCCGCTTCGGGCTCACCTCCATCAAGAATTTCGGCGAGGGTGTCGCGCAGGCAATCATTGACGAGCGCGAGGCACGCGGCCGCTTCACCTCGCTTAGCGACTTCCTTACACGGATCAAGGACAAGAACCTCAACAAGAAGTCTCTCGAGGCGCTCATCATGTGCGGAGCGCTCGACTCGTTCGAGTACAAGCGGGGGCGGATGCTCACCCACCTCGAGCACCTCCTCACGTTTAGCAAGGACGCTGCTCGCGACGCCGGCCAGGCATCGCTCTTCGGTAGCGTGGCGACACTCTCGCTCCCGGACGCTGAGCCAGCGCCTATTACCGCGATGCTCCGGTGGGAGAAGGAGCTCCTCGGCCTCTACGTCTCCGGCCACCCGCTCGATGCGCACCGTGAGAAGCTCGCGTCGCTCGGACGCACGATCACCGACACGAAGCATGGGTATCCGGGCGTTGACGCCGTTATCGCGGGCATCCTCACCGAGGTGAAGCCACTCACCACGAAGAAGGGCGATAAGATGGCATTCCTTTCGCTCGCTGACTATAGCGGCTCAATTGAGGCGGTCGCGTTTCCGAAAGTCTTTGAAGAGTACCGCGAGCTCCTCGTGCCAGAGGCGTGTGTCGCATTCAAGGGAAAGGTCAACGAACGGAACGGTGAGCGGAGCTTCGTGGTAGACAAGGTGAAGCGGCTGTGAGGCGTAAAGAGGGAAGAGAAAAGAACGCGGCGTCGTTTCTTTCCTCTTATCTCTTTCCTCTTTTTACTTTTCTCTTATCTATCTCTTTTCTCTCCCGTAACCTCCACCCCGAGCTCCCCGCTTCCGTAGCCTGGGTAATCGAGCACGAAGCGGTAGGTGCCGGGCGCGAGGTCGTAGTCTTGTGCGCGGTGCGTGACCGGGAACATGCGCGTCGCACCCGCACGGAGTATGTACGTCACTGTCTCCCCGCTCTGACACACGGGCCTGTTCGCGCTGTCGTACCGAAGTGTACCTGCTGCGTCGTAGATGCGGTACGACACCTGGCACGAGCGGCGCGCCTCGAGCACAACGTTGCTCGTGCTCGCATTCGTGACGATGAGGAGGAGACCCTGCACGTCGGTGTGCGGGGCGTACGTACGGTTCGCATGCTCGATGAGCTGCGAGGTCTTGAGGGTGACAGCATCCTCATTCTTCCCCGCTGCTGCGCTCGGTGTGCTGACGTGCTCGATACCCTCGATCATCCGCACTATGTCGCGCGCGACGTAGACGAGGTCGCGCGGTATGATGCTTCGCGACGCAAGAAACTCGACGAAGCTGCCGAGCGTGTGGAGCGAGAGCACGCCCCCCTCGAGGGTCGCCGCAGACACCGCGCCTCCCCCGAGGCCGAGGGCAAGCAGTAGAGCGAAAGCCAACCGGTACATGCACCTATTGTGGCGCAGTGCTCCGTGGAATGCAAGCGAGCCGCCCTGCACCGCGTGCACGACACAGAGAAATAGTGTACGCTCGTCGTATGCTACGCGCCTCGTCTAGTGTGTCACATACCTCTCACGCAAACGCAAAAACCAAGATCGTTGCGACGCTCGGCCCCGCATCCTGCGACAAGCCTACCATCCGCTCCCTGCTCGAGGCCGGCATGACGGTCGCCCGCTGCAACATGAGCCACGGCGACCATGCCGCGCACGCAGCGCTCATGGCAACCGCGCGAGCTGCGGCGCGCGCAGCGAAGCGCCCGCTCGCCCTCCTCCAGGACCTCTGCGGCCCGAAGATACGCATCGGCGACTTCTCGACCGAGTCGGTGGAGCTCCACAGGGGAAGCGCCTTCACCCTCACGACGGAGCGGTGTGTCGGTGATGCGTCGCACGTCTCAGTTTCCTATGCGAAGCTGCCGCGCGAGGTTGCATCGGGCATGCGCATCTTCCTCAACGACGGCAAGCTCGAGCTTGAGGTCGTCTCTACCACCGACACCGAGCTCCACACCTCGGTCATCCATGGCGGGGTCATCCGCGGGAGGCGGGGGGTGAATGTGCCCGATGCGTCTCTCAGCCTCTCCGCCCTCACTGCGAAGGATCGTGCCGACGTGCGTTTCGGCATTGCCCAGGGTGTCGACCTCGTGACACTTTCGTTCGTGCGTGAGGCGCGGGACATCACCGAGCTCCGCTCACTCATCAGACGTGCGCCCGACATCAAGATTGTCGCCAAGATCGAGACGAAAGCAGCAATCGCAAACCTCGACGCCATCATTGATGCAGCCGACGCGGTTATGGTGGCGCGGGGAGACCTCGCTATCGAGGTGCCGCCCGAGCGGGTGCCGCTCCTCCAGAAGCAGATCATCCGCGCCGCGAATCGGGCGGGCAAGCCGGTCATCACGGCAACGCAGATGCTCGACTCGATGCGTACCTCGCCGGTGCCGACGCGAGCCGAGGTGAACGACGTCGCAAACGCTATCCTCGACGGCACCGACGCAGTAATGCTTTCCGATGAGACGGCAGTTGGAGAACACCCGGCGCGCGCCGTCTCTACCATGGCGAGGATTGCTCGTGAGACCGAGGCACACGAGCTCTTTGACGAGCGGCACGCGGGGTGGGACTTCCCGCCCCGCTCTACCTGCGATGCGGTGAGCCGCTCGATCGTCACCTCGGCTCGTGCGCTCAACGCACGCGCCATCGTGGCCCTGAGCGAGAGTGGCTACACAGGGCGCATGGTCGCCCGGTACCGCCCACGGGTGCCCATCGTCGTCGTGACGCCAAGCGAAGCGACATTTTCCATGAGTCTCCTCTCGTACGGCTGCGAGCCGGTGCACATCCCCCGGATCAAAAACCTCGCGGATGCGCGCGCTGCGGCCCGGCGCATACTCAAGGCACGGGGCCTCGCGGCACCAGGCGACACCTACATCCTCGGCGCAGGCCTCCCCTTCGGGAAGCCGGGAGCAACGAACATGCTGCTCGTCGAGCGCATGTAGGGTATCACGGCGCACTGCGGGGCGACGAAGAAGCAAACACACCCCGTGCACGGTCCCAGAACGCCGGCGTACCGTGCTCGCGGAGCCAGTACCACCACTCCGCACCCCAGAGGTACTGCCGGTCGAAGCGGGTGTCGCGGGCGTACGAGAGTACCTCGTCGAAGCGCTCGGGTGACATGCGCTCCTCCTGCTCCTTCAGGTTGTGCTCCGAGAGGGGCTCACCGAGCCACGGCTCGAGCGAGAGCTCGATGAGAAGCGACGGCTTCCTGCCAAACAGGAGCTCCATGAGGGTGCGCTTCACCACGTACGTCTGTGGCGGCAGGATGGTACGGATCGGACCCGTTGCCTCATTATAGAGGTGCACGTAGACGCTCGTGCCAAACACGTCGCCGCGCCGGTACGCAGCGTACCAGAGGCCGAGGTTGCCGCTGTCGGTGACGAGCAACGGGTGCGTGGGGTCGAGCGTGCGGACGAGCGTCAGCTCTTCATCGAGGAATGCACGATCAAGCTCGCCGCACTGTTCGCGCGCATACACGGTGAGGAACGGCTCGTTCTCGACCTGCCACATCGTGAGCGCCGGGTTGTCCTTGTAGCGGAGCACTACCTCGCGGAGGTACGTGCGAAGGAGCTGCTTCTGTTCCTCCTCCGTTTTGTGTGATGCCCACACCGGCACATGGCACTCCGGCCAGCGTGGCAGGCGCCGCCCCACGGCGAGGATGACGTGTGCGCCGCGGTCCTTAGCGAGCCGCATCTCTTCGTCGAGTTCGTCGAAGTGCCACCTACCCTCCTCTGGCTCCACAAGCGGCCAGTGCGCCGCAAGCCGGAATTCGCGCACGTGGAGGTCGTCGAGGAGCGCGGTGTACACCGTGTGCCAGTCGAGCCCAAGCTCGCGCGCGTACGGCACGTTGAACGACACGCCGTACGTCACTGCGGTCGGGTACGGGGTGCGCAGGAGGCCGAGCACGCCGACAACCGTCGCTATAGCGATAAGTATGAGCACCACATGGAAAAAGAGTCGAAGCATAGTACCTACGCGCACTCCCTGCACGCCGTCTCGTGTCGCCGTCTTTGCGAGAGGCCGACCCGCGGGAGGTGACGAAGCAAACCAGGATAGCGTCGGCCGCGTGTCGAAAAATTATAAGGATCTTGGACTGCTTCGCTCGCGCTCGCAGAGACAACGTGCGGAGGGTGTGGGGTGGTGCGAAGCATGCCCTAGAGGAACAAGAGGAAGAAGCCACCTGCGATGAGCGGAATCGAGATCGCCTTGTGGACGATGTCCTCGGTGGTGACGTTCTCGCCGAAGTCGGCAGCGAGCCGCTTACCGAGAGCCACGCTCACGACGAGGAGGAAGAGGTACTGTAGGCCGCCCAGGGCTTGCACGAGCGACACGTCGCCGTGCTCGATCGCTTTGAGGACGAGGAGGCTCGCGAGGCCAGCGAGGAGCTTGTTGCCGAAGACAATGGCGCCGTCCCGCGGGCGGGCTTCACGGGTGCGTGCGATGATCTTCTCGTAGTACTCGGGGATGAGGAGCATCGAGAGCGCGACCGCGACGATGGCGAGCCGCGACCAGAAGAAGGCGGTGTCGAAGTTCGTCGCATTGAAGAGGCCCTTGAGCGCCACGTAGTGTACGCCAAACATGAGCCCCGCGTGTGCACACGAGAGCATCGTGTGCCAGCTGAAGCGGAAGCGCGACACGAACACCGTGCCCGCGACGAGGAGGAGGAAGCCGATCGCGAAGTTCGAGGAGAGGCGGGTATCGAGGAGCGCGTACGAGAGAAGGAGCGTGAAGAGCGCACAGAGACCGCCGACGACCGGTACGACATCAGACGCGTCTGCCTGCTTGAGTGCGGTGAAGAAGGAGAGGAGTGCGGTGAAGAATGCGTAGCCCGCAGCGAGCGCGAGCGCGGCCACGAGGAGCGAGGGCGCGTGCACCCGGGTGAAGGAGGGTATGTCGAGCCCATCTATCGGCAGGTCAACCCAGCCAAAGAGAAAGATGACGATCGAGCCTGCCGAGAGTACGCTGAGCCAGAAGGCATACGCGAGCGGGCGAAACACGACCGTCGTCGAGGTGACGATGTACTTATCAACGAGCGCCACGATGGCATTCAGAAACTGCCCAATGCACACCAGTGCGATCCAGAGGCTCATAGCACCAGTGTACTCGACCAGCACATATTCTCACACACACCTTTCCACACTACCCGATTCCGGAAGGAGGTCCGACCTCTCTCCGAGGTCTAGCTACAGTGTACTGCACGTACCATGTACAACCATAGTGTGTGGTGTTGCCTAACCCAATACCGCGTTCCCGTTAGAAACAAGCATCATGTCATTGTGTTTGCGTGATAATGCTTCCATGGGTAGAAGTACGTACTCCTGCATGCATACAGAAACGCCGCCCGATACACGGGCGGCGCATGTGGGTCGACTATTGCTTTACGGAAATAGCATCAAGAATCCTCTTTTTCTCGATATCCGCAAGGGGCAATCCACTGACCTCTGACAGCCAGTCGTGCAGCCCAACAGGCCAGCTGCTCCATAATCGACAGACTGCAAGAAGCTCCGTCCACGTGGTATAGTGGCGGTGAATTGCCACGTCGCTATTACCAGCAGAAACTACCGCCTCGGTCGTGCCGTCGATGTACCCACAGAAGTGCGGCTCTGCTTTGAAGTCTTGTATCCGACAGATACTCTGGTAGTGCCGCCACGTACTGTCCTCGTCGCTGTCTATAAAATAAAACAAAAATTCGGATGAAGCGCTTGATACGGTGACGCTTGTCACCAGCAAACCAGGCGCAGGGATGAATGTACTCATTCGATTTCCTCCCCCTCCTTCACAACGGTCTTTAGTCTTTAATACTCGCTACCTCGCTCAAGCATGGCACGCTAGCTTCATACTGTCAAGCGTGAGGTGCGTAACCCCTCAAACCAAGTCATACGTCTTTGCGAGCCCGCAGGCGAAGCAAACCAGGATGCATTGACCCACAAAATATCTCGTACCCTGGCTTGCTTCGTCGCCTCCCGCGAGTCGCTATCGCAAAGACGCAATGATTTTTATAGGACCTACGCAAAATGAGCAAACGTGGCCTGAAGCAAGGCCGATGTAATGTGGAATTCGCGGCTTGAACGCTCAAAACCGCCAGGATTTTGCGTAGGTCCTATTTTAGTGATTGTGTGGGGTTTGAGGGGTTACTGAGGTGCGGGAAAATGGACAAAAGCCTATAGATCATAGGTACCACGACGCACCTCCCATTGTCTATGGTCCATAGTCTCGTATCTCGTCCACCGTCTTTCATCTATTGTCCCGCCCACATCGCTCGTATCACCTCCCGATACGTATACGCACTCGGGCGGATCGTGCGCTTCAGGGTGTCGTAGTCAACCTCGACGAGGCCGAAGCGCTTTTCGAAGCCCTCCGCCCACTCGTAGTTGTCGAGGAGCGACCAGTAGCAGAAGCCGCGCACCGGAATACCTGCCTCGAGCGCGCGTTCGATGCCCTGCACCGTCTCGCGGATGTAGTCGGCGCGGAACGCATCGCGCGCATCGGCGCACCCCGCCTCGGCGACGTAGATCGGCTTACCATGCCTGGCGAGGATCGTGAGCGCGTCGTAGATGCCTCCCGGGTCGCTCTTCCAGCCCATGTCGGTCATGGGGAGCGTGCGCGTGTCGCCAAATACTTTGCGCTGGTAGTAGTTGAGGCCGATCCAGTCGCACGTACTGCGAACGAGCCGGATGAAGCAGTGCGTCCAGCCGATGTTGGCGAAGTGTGCGGCAAGGTAGCTGAGGGGGTTCTTCCCCGCTGCGCTGTAGGCGATCGTGTGCTTCACGATACCCACCGAGAGCCCGGGGTGCGCCTGCTTGATGGCGCGGTACGCTTCTCGGTGGCCCAGCGCCATGTGCCAGAGGGCGACGAGGTAGCGCAGGTACGCACCGCGGTAGAAAGGCGCCCATCGGCCGCGGATATAGCCGAGGCCGGCGACCACCATCGGTTCGTTGAGGGTAGCGAACTGGGTCGCGAGGTCGCCCAAGCGGTCGGCGACGAACGCCGCGTACCGCGTGAAGCGCTTCGGTGCATCGCGCCTCGTCCAGCCGCCGGTCTGTGAGAACCAAAGCGGCAACGTGAAGTGGAGGATGGTCACGAGCGGCTCCATACCCCGTTCGCGGAGCGCCTGGAGGACCTCGCGGTAGTGCTCGACCTCACGCTCGTCGAAGCGGCCCTCCTCGGGCTCGATGCGCGCCCACTCGATGGAGAGGCGGTGGGCGTTGTGGCCGAGCTCCCGCGCGATGTCGAAGTCCTCCCGGAAGCGGTGGTAGTGGTCGCATGCACGGTCGCAGGGAGGCACCCTCCCCTGCCGCGCGCCCTCAGCCCAGTCGCAGTGCTCGATGCCGCCCTCGACCTGGTAGCTTGCGGTCGCCGCGCCCCAGAGGAAGTCTTTGGGGAAGGGGTTGGCCATGGGGAGAGTGTAGCATGGGCGAGAGATGAGAGAAAAGAGGAAAGTAAAAAGAGAAAAGAGAAAAGAAACGACGTCACATTCTTTTCTCGCAGTCCTTTCCACTTTTCCCTTATCTCTTTCCTCTTTTCACTCCGTACAAAAAACGGGACGCCTGTGCGTCCCGTTGCGGCATTATGCCGCGAAGAGTCTAGTGCCCCTGCCCCCCGCAGGGGCTGATGCCGCAGGGGGAATTGGTGTTGAACCAGCTTCCCCCTATGGTCGCGCCGCCATTCCCCCACGACCCGTTGGGGCCACTGGCCCCATACGAGAAGCCGGTACCTCCGGAGAGGGTGCCGACCGGCGTCGTGTAGTTCAGGTTTGCCTGGCCCCATCCCGTCGCCGAAGTGGACGTGTTCGTGCCGGTTGCTACCGCGCCGGACTCCCCGAAAATGCTGATGCCGACCGAGCCGCCGGTCACATTCCAGTCGGCACTGGCGACGGAGGCGAAGGCGAACAGGGAGGCGACGAGGGCGAAGACGGCAAAGATCTTAGACATAAGAAGTCTCCTTGGAAAAAAATTGAATTGAACGATCCGACCGGTGCGGCAATGCCGCGATCGGAGCCAACCCAGAAGCTACCATGGCACGGTTTCCCTGTCAAGGGGTTGTATGACCGCAGGTACTTTTGCACTCCGCTGGTAAGTTCTCATAGTGTAGCA
>CAZMPG010000021.1:0-21345 GCA_964568345.1 uncultured Candidatus Saccharibacteria bacterium
TTGTATATGCCATATGACGCTAGTATAGTGCGTCCAAGCTATTGAACCATTACGAGAAGTTTGACAAATATAGTTATTTGTGTATAAATAGCAACCGGGTGTAACCAAAAAGGAGAACATAGTGAAGAAAAGCATTCTCGCGGCATTGGCCGCGTTTATGGTTGTGGGCTGCGCATCCGTGCAGCAAGAGCGGGCGGTTGAGGAGCAAACGTATACCCTCTCGTTCGAGGGGGTGGAGTGCGGGCGCGGCGAGGAGACGTGCATCGTCGACTTTCGGGTCGAGGGCTCGAAGACCCGTATCACTATGGGTATTGACCGGTGGGAGCTTGATGCGGTTGCGCGGTCGCTATCGCCAGGAGTGACAGATGCCGGTGACTTGCCGGGGAAGGCTGTCACGGCACCAGCCCTCGAACCAAACCTCGCCATCAACCTCCTCGCGGTGCGCGAAATGCACCGTGCGCCGGGCCGTACGTACCGTCCGCCGTCGAGCGAGGAGCTGCTCGATCGGTTAGCGCACGCATTCGCGCGTATGGAGAAGCCGGATCTCCGCGATGTCGCGGAGGTTGACCAGCTCGATGCAGCGGGGGCATGGTTCCCTCACGCACCCTTCAGACGAGCGCCGCTCATTCCTGAAACGTATGACCTCCTCGTTCGGAGGGTGTGGGAGTGCAGCAATGGAGCGGTGGTGCTCGAAAGGGCTTATCCCGGCGCATTCGCACGCATATCGAAGTGTGTGTGCGGTGTTGAGCACCTCACGCTCCGGAGGGGAGGGGAGACGCAGTTCGTGGCAGTGACCGAGCTCCTCCCCATCGTGTGGTTCGACCGCACGGAGGGTGGGGGTAGGTAGCTTACCCCAGCACGTGGGCCCAACACAGGGCCCACGTTTTCGTACCATCCCACAGCCCGATGTCGGTGTCATTGCTTCGCCCCGCCTATGGCGGGGCGAAGCAATCCAGGATCGTGTTCGCCATGGTACCGAAACGCCACTCAGATCATGGACTGCTTCGCCTGTGGGCTCGCAGTGACATTCGGGGGCTGTGAGGGGTTACCCATCGCGCATTTGACATCACCCCTCACGGTGCTATAATAGAAAAATGCAGTTACGTCCCCCGAGCGGGGGCGTTGTTGTGTAAGCTTAACGAGTGAAAAGTAAAAAGTGTAAAGAGAAAGAAGCGGTACGCCGCTCCTCCACCACCATTTCCGACCCATCTCTCTCCTCTTTGCTTCTTTTCTCTTTATCTCTTATCTCTTTTCTCTTATCACTTAATTACTCACCACTATGTTCGACCTCAAAGTCATCAACAGCGTGCTCTCGGAGCTCGAAGAGGAGCGCGGCATACCGCGTGACACCATCATCGAGGCGATTGGCACTGCGCTCGCGACCGCGTACAAGAAGGAGTACGGCAAGCGGGGGCAGGTGGTCCGCGCCAAGTTTGACATCGGAACCGGCACGACTGAGTTCTACCAGGTGAAGTTCGTCGTGGACGAGAGCCGGGTCTGGTTCCCGGTTGAGGAAGAGGGCGCAGACGCTGCCGATACCCCCGCGCCGAGCGACGATGCGCGCGATGAAGCGCCGATCACGCGGGCCGCCCCTACCGATGAAGACGACGATCGGGTGCGGTACGACCCCGAGAAGCATATCCTCCTCGAGGATGCGCGCCGTATCAAGAAGGATGTCCAGGTAGACGACGAGCTCGTGTTCCCACTCGAGACGCGCGAAGACTTTGGGCGCATTGCCGCGCAAACCGCGAAGCAGGTGATTATCCAGAAGATCCGCGAGGCGGAGAAGGTCTCGATACTCGGAGAGTTTGAGGGGCGCGAGGGCGAGGTGGTCTCCGGGTCGGTGCAGCGGGTCGAGCGCGGGAACATCTTCCTCGACCTCGGCCGTACCCAGGCGCTACTGCCCTTTGATGAGCAGATTCCCGGAGAACGCTTCCGCCAGGGTGAGCGGGTGCGCGCGTACCTCTACGCAGTCGAGGAGGGTCCGCGTGGCGTCGTCATCCGCGTGTCGCGGAGCCACCCGCGCTTCCTCCTGCGCCTCTTCGAGCAGGAGGCGCCCGAGCTTGCGAGTGGTGCTATCGAGATCAAGGCGATTGCGCGCGAGCCGGGGAGCCGCTCGAAGGTCGCGGTGCGCTCGGTTGACCCGCACATTGACCCCGTTGGCGCGCTCGTTGGCCAGCGTGGGGTGCGCGTCTCTACGGTCATGAGCGAGCTCGGGGGTGAGAAGATCGACATCATCGAGTGGTCGGAAGAGCCAGCCCACTTCATTGAGGATGCGCTCTCGCCCGCAAAGGTCCTCGACGTCGTCGTGGACGAGGGAGACCACCGCGCTACCGTCGAGGTGACCGAGGATCAGCAGTCGCTCGCCATCGGCCGTGGGGGTCAGAATGTGCGCCTCGCGGCAAAGCTCACCGGCTGGCGCATTGATATCCACTCTGCACAGGCAGAGCGGAGTGCGGCGATAGAGGCGGAGTCGGTGGAGCAGGTGGAGGATGCGGTGAGTGACGTGGCTCCTCGGGAGGATGCATCCGACACCCCCGAGCCGCAGGAAACAGCCGCTGCGCCAGCGTCTGCTGTTGTTGAACCCGAAGAGACGTCCTCGACCCGTGAGTAGTCATTAGAGTGCGTTTACTATAAAACACCACGTATGCAGATGAACCTTTGGCACGACGTCGCGATTGGCGATCGTGCACCGGATATTTTCAACGCCATCATCGAGATCCCGAAAGGGTCGTACAATAAGTACGAGGTGGATAAGACGACCGGCCTCATCGCACTCGATCGCGCGAACTATACCGCAGCGCCGTATCCCTTCGACTACGGCTTCGCCCCTCAAACGCTCTGGGAAGACAAGGACCCACTCGACGTCATCGTGCTCACGACGTTCCCGCTCCACCCTGGCATCCTTGTGCGTGTCCGGCCGGTCGCGGTGCTCGACATGATTGACGACGGGGATTCCGACGTGAAGGTGCTCGCGGTACCCGCTGACGACAAGCGGTGGGACGACGTGCAGGACCTCGCCGACCTCAACAAGCACAGCCTCAAGGAGTACGAGCACTTCTTTCAGACGTACAAGGCACTCAAGGGCAAGCCGGCGCCGGTCGAGACGCGTGGCTACCAGGGCCGCACGGATGCGGTCGCGATTGTCAACCGCTCGCGCGAGCTCTACGCTGCGGCGTACCCGAGCACACAAGCCTAGCCATGACCGAGCACGAGCACAACCATGGGCCACTTGCTACGAACGTAACGGTGGCGAAGAAGCCGGAATCCGAGGTAGAGCTTACGGGTGAGGTACCCTTCGAGGCGGTTGCCGCGGAGCGCCCGCGCGCACTGCGCCGCCTCGCGCGCGCTATCGAGTTACCGGGCTTCCGGAAGGGGCACGTGCCGCTCGAGACCGTGGAGGAGCTCGTGGGGGACATGAAGATTCTCGAAGAGTGCGCGGGGGAGCTTATCACGCACGCGTACCGGCACCTCGTCGAGGAGCACGCCCTCGCGGTTGTGGGCAGGCCACAGCTCTCGGTGACACGACTTGCGCCGGGGAGCCCCATCGGCTTCTCCATCACCGTCGCGGTCATGCCGCAGCTCACCCTCCCGGACTACCGAAGTGTTGCAGGACAAGCGTGCGCGAGCATGCAGCTCCCCGAGGGTGTTGCGGTGAGCGATGTGGAGGTGACCGAGGAGGTGAACCGCTTCTTTACAAAGCTCAAGGAGCATGGGGGTGAGGAGGTGGTGTCGTGGGAGCTCACCGATGCATTCGCGCAGGAGGTGCTCGGTTTGCCGGACCTCGCGGCGCTCCACGAGCGGACGCGAGAGCGCCTCCTTGCCGATAGGCGGGAGCACGCCCGGAGCGCACGGCGGACGGCGGTCGCCGACGCACTCCTCGCCCAGACCCCCTTCGAGGCACCGCGCCCGCTCGTGGATGTGGAGCTTGCGCAGCTTGCGGGCGACATCCAGGCGCGCGTCGCGCGGATGGGCGCTACATTCGAGGCATACCTCGCGCAGGTGAACAAGACCGAGGAGGAGTTTCGTGCCGAGCTTCGCCCCGACGCTGTGAAGCGTGCGCGGCTCGACCTCATCCTGCGCAGTATTGCGGACAGGGAAATGCTTGCACCTGCTCCTGTACAGGTGGAGCGTGAAGCGGCGCACATCCTCGAGCACTACCCCGACGCCGACCTTCGAGACGTCCGTGCTTTCGTGCAGTCGCGCCTCGTCAACGACCTCGTCTTCACATTCCTCGACCCCGCGCAGCATAGCACGGAGGAGCCGGTGGCACGTGCTGACCACACGTCGTAGCCCCGGGTCCCTGTCCATAGTCCTCGCAGCACCTCGCCATACTTGCATCCCCGCCCGAGCTATAGTACAGTACGCCCACCGTTTGATACGCCACATGCCGACCATCAACCAACTCGTCCATAAGCCGCGGAAGGTGCGCACCAATAAGTCGAAGGTGCCGGCGCTCAACCGTGGGTTCAACACGCTCAAGAATGCGCCGACGTTCTACCCAGCACCCTTCAAGCGGGGGGTGTGTACGAAGGTGACGACGAAGACACCCCGCAAGCCAAACTCCGCTATCCGTAAGTACGCGCGCGTGCGCCTCACGAACGGCATTGAGGTGTCGGCGTACATTCCGGGTGAGAAGCACAACCTCCAAGAGCACTCGGTCGTCCTCGTACGCGGCGGCCGCGTGAAGGACGTCAACATCCGCTACACCATAGTCCGTGGCAAGCTCGATGCTGCCGGGGTAGACAAGCGCCGCAAGAGCCGCTCGATCTACGGTGCGAAGCGACCGAAGGCATAACGAAGGGGGAGGTCCGTATACGGAATACGGGCAACGACCCACTACTACCACATACCTACTGCTATGCGACGACCCATCAAGAAAAAGCTCAAGATTCAGCCAGATATCCGCTACAAGAGCGAGCGCTTGGCGAAGTTCATCAACAACGTCATGCACGACGGCTCGAAGGCGACCGCGCAGCGGCTCGTGTACCGCGCATTCGACGAGATAGCGAAGAAGGCTGATGCTGGCGACCCGCTCGAGGTCTTCGAGGCAGCCATCAGGAATGTCGGCCCCTCGGTCGAGGTGCGCAGCCGCCGTGTCGGTGGCGCCAACTACCAGGTGCCGCGTGAGGTGCGGCCCGAGCGTCGCCAGGCGCTCGCGATGCGCTGGATCCTTACCGCAGCCCGCGCAAAGAAGGGCCCGATGCACCTCTCGCTCGCGGATGAGCTGGTCGCGGCGTCACGGAGCGAGGGGAGTGCGTGGAAGAAGAAGGAGGAGACGCACCGCATGGCCGACGCGAACCGTGCATTTGCCCACTTCGCGTGGTAGGCGCGCTGCCGTCCTCCCCTGTGGTATAGTATCGGCACGTAGCGCATCGCGCGCTTTTTATTCGCTCCATAGCACCACCGCACTATGCAACGAGATTACCCGCTCGAGAAAGTACGCAACTTTGGCATCATCGCGCACATTGACGCAGGCAAGACCACGACCTCCGAGCGTGTGCTCTTCTACACCGGCATGAGCCACAAGATCGGCGAGGTGCATGAGGGAGCGACGGTGACCGACTGGATGGAGCAGGAGCGGGAGCGCGGCATCACCATCACCGCGGCCGCCATAACCTGCTTCTGGAGCAAGATAGGCGACGATCCGAGCGACACCTCGCGCAAGACGCGTTTCAATATTATTGACACCCCCGGTCACATTGACTTCACCGCAGAGGTGCAGCGCTCGATGCGTGTCCTCGACGGGGCGGTGGTGGTGTTCGATGGAGTGGCGGGCGTTGAGCCGCAGAGTGAGACGAACTGGCGCTACGCCGATGATGCACAGGTGCCGCGCTTGTGCTTTGTGAACAAACTCGATCGCACCGGAGCGTCGTTCGAGCGAAGCTACGCCTCCATCCTCGCACGGCTCTCGAAAAGGGCGGTGCGGATGCAGATCCCGATAGGCGAGGAGGACGCGCACGAGGGGCAGATTGACCTCCTCTCGCGCATTGTGTACCGCTACAGCGGCAAGATGGGAGAGATGGTAGAGCAGTCACATGATATCCCCGAGGCGCTCAAGGCAGACGTCGAGCGCTTCCGCGCGGAACTCGTCGAGCGTATCGTCGAGAACGACGAGGCTCTGATGAATGCGTACCTCGAGGGCAATGAGCCATCGCTCCCCGAGCTCAAGGCAACGCTCCGCAAAGCGGTCATCACAAACCAGGTATTCCCCGTGTTCTGTGGCTCTGCACTCAAGAACAAGGGCGTCCAGCCGGTTCTCGATGCGGTCGTGGACTACCTCCCGAGCCCGGTGGATCTCCCGCCGGTCACCGGCACCGATCCGAAGACCGATGCGACGATCGAGCGGAAGCCTTCCGACGACGAGCCGTTTTGCGCGCTCGCGTTCAAGCTCCAGACCGACCCATTCGTCGGTGCGCTCACCTTCTTCCGCGTGTACTCCGGCACGCTCGCTGCCGGCTCCTACGTCTACAACGCCTCAACCGGCACGAAGGAGCGCGTTGGCCGCATCGTCCGCCTCCAGGCCGATAAGCGCGAGGAGGTCGAGCAGGTGTTCGCGGGAGAAATAGCCGCTGCGGTCGGCCTCAAGGATACCCGTACGAGCCACACGCTCTGCGACGAGCGTGCACCGATTATCCTTGAGCAGATTCACTTCCCCGAGCCGGTCGTCTCCGTCCGCATCGAGCCGAAGACGAAGCAGGACCAGGAGAAGATGGGCATCGCACTCAAGAAGCTCTCTGACGAGGATCCTACGTTCCGCGTCACCTCCGACGAGGAGACAGGCGAGACGATCATAAGCGGCATGGGCGAGCTCCACCTCGACATCCTCGTGGATCGCATGAAGCGCGAGTTCCGTGTCGAGGCGAACATCGGCAAGCCCCAGGTCGCCTACCGCGAGACGATTCAGAAGGCTGCTGAAGCGGAGTGCAAGTACATCAAGCAGACCGGTGGCCGTGGTCAGTATGGGCACGTCAAGATCAACCTCAAGCCGCTCGTGCCTCTTGAGGAGGGTGCAAAGATACCGAAGAACGTGTACCGCGAGGATCACTTCGAGTTCGTAAACAGTATCAAGGGCGGCGTCATTCCCCAAGAGTTCATTCCGGCGGTGCAGAAGGGTATCCGTGAGGCGATGGACCGCGGCGTCGTCGCCGGCTTCAAGATGGTGGACGTGTCGGTGGATCTCTTCGATGGTTCGTTCCACGACGTGGACTCGAGCGAAATCGCGTTCAAGATCGCCGGTTCCCAAGCGTTCCAGGAGGCAGCACGGAAGGCGAATGCTGTACTCCTCGAGCCTATCATGCGGGTCGAGGTCGTCGTGCCGGAGAAGTTCATGGGTGATGTCAATGGCCACCTTGCGTCGAAGCGGGGAGCTATCGAGGGCATGGAGCCGCGTGGTGTTGATCTGCGGACGATTCACGCGAAGGTGCCGCTCTCGGAGATGTTTGGTTATACCACCACGCTTCGCTCAATGTCGGAGGGCCGCGGCCAGATGACGATGGAGTTCGACCACTACGCGGTTGTACCGCCCAATGTCGCCGAGGAGATCAAGAAGGCGCGAGGATAGTACGGGCGTGAATGGAAATGCGAATGGGGTACGTGGCGTGTTGCTTGGAAAGGGGGGGGGCCTATAAGAACAGTACTCCGAACGAGTACCTACTCACCTTTTCCAGCAACTATCCTCGAATAACCGTTTCGCGTCGTCATTGCGAGGAGCTTGCGACGAAGCAATCCACGGGTATGTCAAACGCGGCATTATGGATTACTTCCCGCAACGCTCTGCTCGCGGCTAAGGGCCTGCGGTCGTCCCCGCGGCAGGCGGGGGTTCGCAAAGACAAGAAAAATCGCCGCCCCATTCACACTCGCTGGGAATAGGTGAATGTAACCCCTCAAACCAAGTCATACGTCTTTGCGAGCCCCCGCCTACGGGCGGGGTGAGTCCGCAGGCGAAGCAAACCAGGATGTATTGACCCACAAAATACCTCCCGGGTTTGCTTCGTCGCCTCCCGCGAGTCGCTATCGTAAAGACGCAATGATTTTTAGTGATTGTGCGGGGTTTGAGGGGTTACAGGTGAATAGGTACCCGAACGTGCCTTGCGAACAGGATAAGCCCTTGGTACCATGCCGGTATGGTACGCAGGTACGTCTTCGGAAGACTTTTTGCCGAACCCTCCTTTGTGGGGGGTCTAAGTAGCGTGGTTGATATTGGCGCAACTCTACAGGCGTACAATGGGTCGGCGTCAGAAGCCGAAGCAGACCTCAAGGCTCTCAGGAACGATTGGCGCGCAGTCGGTGACGACCTGCGCGCGTCTATACAGGGGTATGAGCAAGAACAGGGGGCGGCAGCGCGGTAGTCCGGCACCTAACGAGGTCGTGGTGCAGGAACACTTTTCCGGGCCGCTTCCACCACCGAGCGTGCTTGCGCGGTTTGACCACGTCGTTCCCGGTGCTGCGGAGCGCATTCTCCTCATGGCTGAGCAGCAGTCGGCGCACCGGCGCGAGCTTGAGCGGAAGGTGGTTGCGTCGGACATCGCGCGGGCGAAGTGGGGGCAGGTGCTCGGCTTTATCATTGCCATTGTTGGCCTCGCCGCTTCCACGCTGATCGCGATATACGGTAGTGCGGTCACGGGAGGGGTCGTCGGTGCCGGCACGCTTGCAGCACTGGTTGGTGTGTTTATGTACGGTGCAAAGGTGCGGAGCGATGAGCGGATGGAGAAACAGAAGGATGTTGCAGAGTAGCGGCCGCCTGAATCACACCACGATTAGCGGAACCTCGCACCCTCACCGACAGTCGAGGGCGCGGTGGCGTGCACCCTTTGTCCAGTATCTCTGGTTTAGAGTCTCACCGCCTCCCACCACTACTCGAGCGAAAACGTGGCCCGGACGGTAACCATCACCTCCTTCTGTTTGCTCTGCGTGTCGTACGTGCCGTAGTCGCTGATGTCGACGCTCCCTGCGGAGAGGACCTGAACGATGCCGCTCGAGGAGCTCTTGAGCGAGCCAACCTTCCGGCCGCTCTCGGTCGCGATGGCGTCCGCGCGGGCGCGTGCGTCGGTACTAGCCTGTGCGAGGAGCTTCACCCGTTCTTCGTCGAGCTTGCGGTACGTGAGCTCGATGCCGTACGTAGCGACGCGGTAGTCAGGGCCCCCGAGCGAGCCGATGGTATTTGCGAGGCCGCTCACCTTGTCGATGTCGCTGCTCCGGACGATGACCTGCCGCGACACGGTGTAGCCGGTTTGCACGGGGGAACCGTGCTCGGGGTAGTAGTACGACGCTTGCACCGACGCCGCAGGTGTCTCAAGGTCGTCAAACCCCTGCCCGGTGAGGTCTTTCGTAATCTTTGTGGCGGCGGCGGTGAGGCGGTCGAGCCCCTGCTGCTGCCCTCCGATGGGCGCATCGGTGTCGAGCGCGATGACGAGCCGTGCGTAGTCGGCGGTTACCGCCTCTTTCGCCGAGCCGGTCACCTCGACAGTGTCGCCTGCCGTCTTTACCCGGTAGGCGGTGTAGCTCCCCATGCCGCCGAGCGCCAGGCAGCCTACTGCGAGGATGGTTGCCGCCGCAACGAGCGGCTGCGTGTAGTCAACAAGGTGCTTGATGCTCATGGTAGGTGTGCTCGGGGGGTTAGTGCTCGAGCGTGATTATGTATACAGGGAGTGTACACCCGAGGCTGCCCTGCCACCAGCACCACTCACCTGTGGTATGATGCTAGCATGCGACTCGAGCACTACCCACAAGACACGCTGACCATGCAACTCCTCGACATTGTCGGGGAGCACGTTGACCTCGCGACCCACCGCGTCTTTTACTTCGGGTCACGTGTGTGCGGCACGGGCGATGAGCGCTCCGATATTGATGTTGGTATCCTGGGCCCCGAGCCACTGCCGTTACACGTACTCGCTCGTATCCGCGAAGCGGTAGAGGAGTTGCCGACGCTCTACACCATTGATATTGTAGATGTCGGCGCTGCTGACGATCGGTTTCAAGGTGTCGCGCTGCGCTGTACCGAGGATCTCACTCTGTCGGGCGCTACCCCCGTCCATGGATGACACCACAAAACAAGACGCCGTACGTGCCGGTTTCCATGAAGCGCTCGCCCGCCTCGCGGAGGCGGTGCGAGACGCGGTGGACGACCTCGATCGCGATGGAGCCATCCAGCGGTTCGAGTTTACACTTGACCTTGCGTGGAAGGCGCTCAAGACGGTGCTCGAGGAGCGCTATGGCGTGGTGTGCCGATCCCCCAAGGGGTGCCTCCGTGATGCGTACCAGCAGGGCATCATCGCGTACGATGCTGCGTGGCAGGAGCTCGTGGATCTTCGTAATCTCACTGCACACACGTACAACCGCACGACGGCAGATCGCGTCTTTCGAGCATTGCCTCGTGCGGTGGAGCTATTCGAGCAGCTCGACGCAATGCTCGGGAAGTAATGCCCCACATGGATACCCGCGAAGCTCACATTAGAGCACTCCTCGACAAGGTGCGGCCGTATGTACAGATGCACGGTGGGGACGTGCAGCTCACCAGGATAGAGGAGGGTACCGCCTACCTCAAGGTGTTCGGTGCGTGCGTCGGCTGCGGCTTGGCGCATGCAACATACACCCAGACGATCGGCCCCCTCCTCGTGCGCGAGGTGGAGGGGGTGACGGCGGTGGAGTTTGAGTGATATGATGCATGTATCGGCCGTGTGCGCCGTATTACCCGAGTAACCAGGAGCTACTATGGCAGACCTACGTGAGTACCCCCGCGCAAAGGAGGGAAGCAGTATTACGAAGATCGTCGTTGACCGCGACCTATGCATCGCCGCGGTATCCTGCATGGCGGTTGCCTCGGGAACGTGGGAGCTCGACGCTGAGAACAAGATCGTCGTGAAGAATGCAAACGACGTGGACGATGCGACGCTCGTCGCGTCGGCGGAAGCGTGTCCGACCAAGGCGATCTTCCTCTACGACAGCGCCGGGGCGCAGGTGTATCCGAAGTAGCGAGAGAAAAGTAAAAAGAGGAAAGAGAAAAGGAGTGGCGTGAACTCGTTCCCTTCTTTTCTCTTTTTACTTTTCTCTTCTCTCTCCCGTGACCCATCCACACCCACCTGTTCACGGCTGAGCGCGAGGTGTCGTACAATAGGTACTATGCAGGAGTACCGGTACGTCATCGTGGGAGGCGGCATCGCCGGCACGACCGCTGCGGAGACGATTCGCGCCCACGACGCCGAGGGCAGGATAGCGATCATCTCCGACGAGCCGCACCCCCTCTACTCACGCGTCCTCCTCTCGAAGCCGCTCTGGGTGCTCGGGAAGCAACCGTTCGACAACGTATGGCTCAAGAAAGACGCGTGGTACGCGGAGCGCCGCGTGCACCTCTTTCGCGGCCTGTCGGCAGTCGCGCTCGACACCTGCCTTAAGCGTGTGACGCTCTCGGACGGCGACGTGCTCTCGTACGAGAAACTCCTCCTTGCAACCGGGGCGCACAGCAGGAAGTGGCAAGTGCCGGGCGCGGACAAGCGGGGCGTACACTACCTACGCACCGTTGACGATGCGCGTGCGATAGCAACACTCGCCCAGGGTGAGCCGAAGCACGTCATCATGATCGGGAGCGCGTGCGTGTCGTTCGAGATCATCGAAATACTCCACACGCAGGGCTTTCGGGTGACCGAGGTCATGCGTGAGCAGTACTTTTTCGAGCCGCAGCTCTCGCGCGAAGAGGTCGCCCCCATCGAGCGGACGCTCGCAGAGCAGGGGATCGAGATCGTGCGCGGCGTGGAGGTCGCAGAAGTGCTCGGAGGTGAGTCGGTCACGGGCGTGCGGCTTATCGATGGCCGTGAGCTAGCGTGCGACAGCATCCTCCCCTTCATTGGGGTGGATCTGCCCGTCGAGTGGCTGAAAGCAGCGGGTATCGCGACCCACAAGGGCATCTACGCTAATCAGTACCTCGAGACGAACGTGCCCGGCGTGTGGACCGCCGGCGATACCGCCGAGTGCTGGGACACGGCGCTCGGGGAAACGGTCATCATGGGCAACTGGATGAGCGCACGTCTCCAGGGCGAGGTGGCGGGAAAGAACATGGCAGCGTCGGATGCGCGTGCGCGTACGCCGTTCGAGCAGGTCTCCTTCCACACGTCGCACGGTTTCGGCTTTCAGATCGGCTGGGTGGGCGACGTGCGTCCGCTCCCCGACCGTACGATCGTCCACGTACCCGTTCCGAACGATACCCGCGACCACTGCCGCATCGTCGTGCGTGGTGGCCGCATCATCGGGGGCACGACGGTGAATCGCCCCGACCTCATGGGCACGCTCACGAAGCTCGTTGCAGCGAAGGTTGATGTGTTGGGCACGCTCGACGCGCTCGCGCGAGGTGAGGTGGTGCTTGCGTCCCTCGCCACATGACTCGTGCCTCTAGAGCACGGCTTTCAGTACGTGTCGCAACGGGGAAGTCATGTGAAGTTTCGTTGTGTGCATGATGGTGTTGTGCGGACCGTCATTGTGTCTGCCGGCAGGAAAGAGGTACCGCACGGGACACTCCATTCAATCGCGAGACAGTCTGGCGCGGTAGTGCCGTGTTTGGCACTACGCGCGTTGTGTGACACAGAGGTACCTGGTACCGTACCTGGTACCTTTATCCTTGCTCGACGCGAGGGGTGTGGTATTGTCATAAGGTCCCGCCGAAGGTCAGACGGGATAGACAAGAAGCAAACAAAAGAAAGGGGAATAAAGATGAATATTGTCACGAGACCATGTCCGTCGGTCATTTCTCTCAAGGAGCTCACCGAGTACCTGGAGGACCAGGCGAGGCAGTTTCTCGATAATGCAGCTGCGAAAGCAGCACCGGTGAGGTCTGGCGAGGGAGGGGCGGATTCGGGCGACCAGGCCACTGCGGCCAATGAACACGCTGAGGCTCGCGTGCTGTCGAATTTTGACGGTGCACGCGCCAGGGAGATCCTAAAAAACGTCCAGCAGCTCCGACTTTACGGTGCTGTGCGCTGCGAGGATCTGGAGTGCAGGGAGTCGCTTGAGCGGTGCCACCTGTGGAGGAATCCCGGGGTCCACAAGTGTGATGATTGTATCGCGCTTGAGGCAATCAATCCGTATAACTCCCAGCAAACTCGTACGCGCGTCCGCGCATAAGTTTCCCCGGAAGGCGTCGCCGCGTCTTCGTTTGCCGGCAGGGTTTCCTGCCGGCTTTTTTGTAGCGTGTGGGGATGGTAGCATACGCATATATGCTCTACACGCGGGCGGGGGATGGCGGAACGACACGCACGTTCGGGTGCACAGGGCGCGTGAGTAAGGCCTCTGCCGTGGCGGAGGCGCTCGGTACGCTCGACGAGCTCACTTCGTACCTCGGCCTCTGCCGCGCGGAGCTTGCGGGAAGCTACCGTATGCCTCCCGGCACGGCGCGTGCACGAAAGATCGTCGATGTTGTGGAAGATCTGCAAGAGACGCTCTTCACGATTCAGGCGGAGGTGGCTGGGGCAGGTAAGCGCGTCGCGCGTGCGAAGGTGCGCTGGCTTGAAGCAGCGACCGATAGCATCGAGCACGTGCTTCCGCCCATCCGCTCGTTTACGGTGCCCGGTGCTTCGCGGAGTGGCGCACTCCTCGATGTGGCACGCACCATTGCGCGGCGTGCGGAGCGCCGAGTCATTGCGGCGCACGAAGCGGGGACACCGGTGCGTGCGCCAACACTCGCCTACCTCAACCGCCTCTCGTCGCTCCTCTTCGCGCTCGCGCGCTACCTCGCTCACCTCGACGGCGCTACGGAGCACGCACCGCGGTATCGGTAGGAAAGAGAGAAAAGAGGAAAGTGGAAAGAGAAAAGAGGCGACGCATAACCACTGCTTTCTCTCGTCACTGGCCCTTGCGTAGAGTATTCTTTCGCGTACTATCCACACGACCCGCGCGTGAGCCCTGGTCGTGTATAATGAGTACATCATAACGTATGCAGCGTATCATAGAGGGTAAGGTGAGTGTCATCCTCACCATTGCGACGGTTGTTGTGGCGGTAGTTGCCGGCATCGCTGGCGGTATGTATTACGCACGCGACACGATCTATGACTATACGGTCGCGGTGAATGCACGGGATGGTACCCACGAGAAGCTCCAGTACGGCGTGTGGCCTGAGCTCGCGAATGCCAACTTCTTCAGTACCGTGCGCGACAGCTTCATCGCTGAGAAGGCGAGCTTCGTCGAGGCAAACCTCACCGCAATGACCATCACCGTGTACCGCTCAGGTGCGTCGGTGCTCACTGTGCCCATCAAGAGCAAGGGCAAGGAGGGGTCATGGTGGGAGACCCCCTCGGGGCTCTACCGTGCCCAGGGCAAGGAGAAGGAGCACTTCTCCTCGTTCGGACACGTGTACATGCCATGGAGCATCCCCTTCCAGGGTAACTTCTTCATCCACGGGTGGCCGTACCACGCCGATGGTACGCCGGTGCCCGAGGGGTACTCCGGTGGGTGTATGCGGCTCGAGAACGAGTATGCGAAGCAGGTGTACGATCTCGTCGAGGTGGGGATGCCCATTCTTGTTTTCGAAGAGGAGCCGCGCGACACGTCGTACGCGTACGCCATCAACGTGCCGGATATTAGCGCGGCAAGCTACCTTGTTGCCGACCTCGAGAACAACTTCGTGCTCCTTGCGGGGGCACAGGATGCTGCCCGTGAGACGCCGCTCGTGCCGCGCATGCTTACCGCACTCGTCGCGAGTGAGTACCAGAACATCGAGAAAGAGATCACCGTAGATGAGGACATGCTCTTCGACGTTCCGCACGGGCGCCTCGCTGTGGGGGAGACGTACAGCCTTTACGACCTCTTCTTTCCGCTTCTCATGGAGCATGCGCCCGGAGCGGCGCGGGTGCTCTCGGGGTATTTCGGGAAGAAGCGCTTTCTCGGGCTCATGCAGGCGAAGGTCGCCGCGCTTGGCATGAAGCACACCGACCTCACCGACCCCGCCGGTCTTGTGCCGGGCAATACGACGACCGCCGAAGACGTGTTCCTCTTCCTCAAGTACCTTGAGCTCAACCGGCCATTCGTGCTCTCGATGAGTACCGGCGCGACGAAAGTGGCGACGTACGGCGAGCCGCGTTTCACCGACATCGTGTCGCTCCACCCGCTTCATACCGACCGGCGGTTCCGCGGCGGCGCATCGGAGGATGTACAGGAGACGGTCGCTGCAGCCCAGGGCGAGGGTGACGCGCTTGCCGCAGCGCTCATGCTCGCATTCGCGAGTACGAGTGCACCCGTTGCTGCAGAGGGTGGAGACAAAAAGGACCTCCTCACCGTGCTCACGATCCCCTTCGGGGGGCGTGAGCGCCCCGTCGCATTCATCGTACTCGACTCACCCGACCCAGCGGGGGACACCCGGACGATGGTCTCGTACGTGGAACGTATGTACCGCTAGGAGGCTACTGCTGCGACGGGGCGGTCGTGGTCGCGGGGAGTGTGCTCGACGCACTCGTCGTCCCTTCCGTGTGGGGTGGGAGCGAGCCCCGAGGCCGTACCCCCGCACCCGGCACCGCATTGGGCGCTATCTGCGAGCTCGATCGCTCGACCTCCTCCATGCGCCGTCGCTCCTCGGCGGTCGGTAGCCGCATCGGTATGGCGGGTGCAAACCAGCCTGCGCGAAGACCATACCAGTACACGCCGCCGACGAGCACTGCGAGGAATGCACCTGCAAGGATGTACCGCATAGGGGAAGTATAACACATCCCTCTCCTTGATAAGGAGAGGGAGCCCCTCCCCCTTACCAAGGGGGAGCTGGAGGGAGTGGTGTGCGGATGGTGTGAGCAGCCTCGTAGTCCTTGACACCATGCGGCGCTTCGTGCAAGCTTGCCGGTGGATGGAGAAGAACACAGGATAAATCACCCCCCCTTTTTTTCAGAAGGAGGCGCATATGCTGCGCACACTTTTGTTCGTCCTCAGAGCGGTTGCCTGGGTGGTCGTACTCTACCTCGGCATCGCGGTGATCCTTGCGGTTCCTGGCTTCGTTGCTGGGTCCCTGCAGACGTGGTACTACGGTGGCGTGTTTGTCACCCCCGTTTTACCCGCAGAGGTGTCTGCAGCATTGTGGCTTGCCGCGCCATTCGTGCTGCTTATGGCGGCGTGCACAGGCATTTGGCTCCTGGGCCGACTCCACTGGTGTCACTGCCCATCGTAGAGTAAGAAGTCTTGCTGCGTTAGGTGGCGAGACACAAAAAGAGCCCAGACGTACGTCGGGCTCTTTTGCTAGGCACGCCACGCTTGGCGGAGGGTATGAGATTCGAACTCATGAGGGGTGTTACCCCCTACCTCGTTAGCAGTGAGGCGCTTTCGACCACTCAGCCAACCCTCCGTATGTACGTTCACTATGGTACTGTTGTTGTGGCAGTCGAACCACTACCATCCTTCCCAACACAGTCCTGCACGTTTTGCAGCGTGCAGGCATAGTACCACACTCAGTGCGCCGCTGCGACACAGAGGACATGACGCGCTCCAGCTTTCGTGAGCGCCCTCTCCGCCGCGTGGAGCGTCGCGCCGGTCGTGATGACGTCGTCGAGGAGGACGATGTCGCGGCCGGCGACGAGTGCTGGCAGAGCGAGGAATGCGCCGCGGACATTTGCCCGGCGCTCATCACGCCCCGCTCGGTGTGTCTGCGTCGGGGTACTTCGCTCCCGCACGAGCACCTGCGGTGCGAGGGTGAGTGAGGGGTCGTCGAGCTCCGCGACGAGCGCTCGGGCGATCCGCTCCGCCTGGTTGTACCCCCGCTCGCGCAGCCGCTCTCGGTGGAGGGGTACTGGCACGACGAGTATGGTTTCGAACGTGCCGAACATGCGCCGGTCGGCGAGCTCTTCGCCGACGCAGGGCGCGAGCACAGCGCCGAGGAGCGCTGCAGCTCGTGCGTGGCCATGGTACTTTGCTGCGTGGATCGCGTCCCGGACGATTGCGTGGTCGAAGGGGAGTGGTGCGAGGCACGGCACATCAGCTGCGGTGAGCATGCCGCTATTCGCGGTACGTGCGATAGCGTCGAGGGGCAGGGAGTCGAACCGTGCGAAGCGACGCTCCTCGGGGAATACGAGCGACACAATAGCGCGCAGCACGTTACGCACCCCCTCCATTGCGTGCAGTCTACCGCACCGGGGCAGGTGTGCGCTATACTTACCGTGAAGCGCGCTTTCCGCGCCCCTTCTTGGTATGTCGTTCCTCGATTCAGCGCGTAGCCTTATCGCATCGAAGCTCGGTGGCTCGCATACCTCGAGCGTGCTCGGCGTAGATATCGGTTCATCGTCCATCAAGGTGGTGCAGCTCAAGAGCGACCGGGGCATTGCGGTGCTCGAGACATACGGCGAGATAGCGCTCGGCCCGTATGGGAAGGCGGAGGTCGGCCAGGCGACGAACCTCCCGCCGGACAAGCTTGCCGAAGCGCTCACGACGCTCATCAAGGAGTCGGGGGTCACCACGACCTCGTGCGGCGTATCGGTACCCTTCTCGTCGAGTCTCGTGAAGCTCATCGAGGTGCCGGCGATCGACCAGCGCAAGCTCGCCACGGTCATCCCCATCGAGGCGCGCAAGTACGTCCCCGTGCCGATTGGCGAGGTGCAGCTCGATTGGTTTATCGTACCCGAGACCGAGCAGCGGCTCTTCGAGGGCACGAAGGAATCCGAGGACACCCGCGCCGCGCCGCTCACGAAGCGGCTCGTGCTCCTCGTTGCGATGCACAACAGCACACTCCAGAAGTGTGCCGATACGCTCAAGCTTGCGAACCTTGCCCCAAGCTTCTACGAGATCGAGGTGTTCTCGAACATCCGCGCGACCATCTCCCACAGCCTTGCGCCAGTCGCCATTATTGACATCGGTGCGGCGACGAGCAAGCTCTACCTCGTAGAGCTCGGCATCATCCTTGCCTCCCACGTCATCCCCCTCGGCTCGCAGGACATCACCCGCGCGCTCGCCGGCTCAACCCACGTGAGCCTCGCGAAAGCCGAGGAGCTTAAGAGGCAGGCAGGTATCACCCAGGGTGCGTCGAACGAGGACATTGCCCGTGTCGCGCACGCGGCGATGCTCACCCTCGAGCAGGTGTTCTCCGACGCACGGCGGGTGCTCCTCGGCTTCCAGAAGCGCTACAACAAGGTCATCACGAAGGTCATCCTTACCGGTGGCGGCGCGACACTCAAGGGCATCCACGAGTTTGCCCGCCAGCAGCTCGACACCGAGGTCGAGCTCGCGCACCCCTTTTCGCACGTGCAGGCGCCCGCATTCCTCGAGGATGTCCTCAAGCAGGCGGGACCAGACTTTGCGGTGGCGGTCGGCCTCGCGCTCCGCAAGCTCGCGGAAAGTACCCAGTAGCGCTCCACCAAAGCATCACAGGGAGGCCTCCTCGTGCGAGGTGGATAACCGGCGGGTGTGCCATAGAGCGCTTTGGTATACTGTCGGTGACACGTCGCCATGGAACCGAAGTTCAACACATCGTTCATCCCCAAGAAGTCGCTCCAGGCGGACACCGCGGGGGTAGCGCCAGGTAAGTATGTCAACCGACGTGCATCATACGGCCCCGGCCTCATCCTTGCGCTCATCATGTTTTGCGCGACGCTCGCCCTGTCGGTGGTGCTCTTCACGTATGAGCGCTCCCTCCGCGGAGCCTTCAAGGAGACCGTCACCAGGCTCGAAGACAACCGCGAGGCATTCTCTCCCGAAGATGTCGAAGACCTCTTGCGGCTCGACCTCCGCCTCCGCGAGGCGAAGCGTCTCGTCACTGGACACGTTGTGGTGTCGGAGGTACTCGACCTCGTGAGCGATCTCACCGCGCGCGATGTGTACTACACGAAGTTTACCTACACGAACGGCTCCAAGGACGCAGCCTCCCCGACCATCTCGCTCGACGGCAAGGCGGCAACCACCGAGCTCGCCGCGCTCCAGGTGAGCCAGTTCGAGGCGAGCACCTACCTCACCGACGTCACCACCTCGAAGGTCGAGGCGCCCCAGGAGGGTGGAGCACACGACGCTCCGAGCGCGTCGTTCGATATCAAGGCGAGCATTGACCCACGACTCGTCTCGTTTGCAACCGCTCTCGAGAGCGGCCGTCGCGACCCCTCGCTCCAGAACCTCATCGCCCCCCCCGTACCGGTCGCCGCGCCGGCTACGCACGCGACAACGACCGCGACCACCACGGCGACCACCACCGAATAGCGTATGAGTGCTGTCTTTGCCCCCCTCCTCCTCTTCGTGATTTCTATCGGCATCTTTGTGTCGTACCTCTATCCGTCGTACATGGCGCTTGGTAAGCAGCAGGAGAGGAACGAGCACTTCACGGACGCACTCACCCAGAAAGATAGCCTCCACAACCTGCGGGAGGAGCTCAACAGCAAGTTTCTCAGCTTCGCCAAGAAAGATACCGACCGCCTCGCGAAACTCCTCCCTGACCAGTTCAATGCTATCCAGATCATCATTGACCTCGACGCGCTCGCCACGGAGACGGGCGTACGCATCACCCGCTTCTCGCCCTCCATGGTCGAGCAGCGCGCGCAGAGCGCCGATGCCACGAGCATCGTAGCGACTGCGGCGAGTGCTGGGTCCCTCAAGATCCACGTCGTGGCGACGTACGAGCAGTTCCTCATCTTCCTCCGCTCCCTCGAGTCGAGCCTCACCCTCTACGACGTTACCGACCTTTCGCTCGGCGGTGGTAGTAAGGCGTCGGTAGGCGACGACTCCATAGAGCTTGACCTCACCCTGAAGACCTACTGGCTTCCGAAGTAAGCGACACCCGTATGCAGCCGCACCACCTCAAGTACCTCATCACGACCCTCCTCTTCCTCCTCCTCGTGGGCGGTGGGTACGTGCTCGTCTCGCGTGTGCAGCTGGGAGGTGACACCGCAGAGATGGAAGACCTTGAGCGGCGCGCTGCCGTTGTGGAGCGGGACATCGTCTCCCAGAACGGCAAGCTCAGCCAGGTTCAGCTCGACGACAGCCTCTTCAAGCTCCCTGCGTACACCGCGCTCGTTGACTTTACGGTGACGCCCGCAGCCCCCGCACTCATCCGCCCCAACCCCTTCATTGAGCCACGATAACGCTCCACGTGTGACCGACTACCTCTCGATTCTCGAGTCCAAGGGCGTCCTCGACGCGAAAGCGGTTGTTGAGGTTGCCGACGAGGTGGCGCGCACCGGTAAGTCTCCCGACGACGTGCTCCGCGAGCGGGGCATCCGTGAGACCGATATCCTTGAGGCGAAGAGCCAGCACTGGAGCATACCACTCCGTCTCATCTCCGACGATGCGGAGATCAGCTTCCAGGTTCTCCAGTACGTGCCGGTGGAGTCGGCGAAGCACTATCAAATTGTGCCGATAGGCTTTTCGGACAACGTGCTCGAGGTCGGCATTCTCGACCCCGACAACATTGACGCGCTCGATGCGCTCAACTTCATGTCGGTGAAGCAGGGGATACCCTTCAAGGTCTTCCTCATCTCGCGCGCGACGTACGATCGGGTGCTCCACATGTACGATGGAGCCTCGAGCGAGGTTGGGCGTGCGCTTTCGGTGCTCGATGCGGTTGATAGCGACGCAGCGACGCAAACCTCCAGCATGTCGGTGGACGACAAGGAGGAGCAGGCGCTCGACGACCTCGAGGCGACCGTGCAGCGAGCTGGTAAGGGGCAGGGTGGGGCAGACCTCCACGAAGAGGCGCCCATCACGAAGATTGTCGCCACGGTGCTCCGGAGCGCTATCGAGGCGCGTGCATCAGACATCCACATCGAGCCGCAGCGCGACAAGGTGCGGGTGCGCTTCCGCGTCGACGGCTTCCTCAGGCAGTCGCTTGTGCTGCCACCGAAGGTGCAGCGTGCGGTCGTCGCCCGTGTCAAGATCCTCGCCGGTATCAAGCTCGACGAGCGCCGAAAGCCGCTCGACGGGCGCTTCTCAGCGACCATCGCCGGGCGGCGGGTGGACTTCCGTGTCTCGACCTTCCCCACGTACTTTGGCGAGAAGGCGGTGCTCCGTATTCTGGACAGCGAGCGGAGCGCCATCACCCTCGAGGACCTCGGTATGGACCAGGACCAGCTTGCTATTGTGCGGCGGGCGGTGAAGGCGCCGTACGGCATGATCCTCATCACCGGTCCGACAGGATCGGGGAAGTCCACGACGCTCTACGCGATGCTCAACGAGGTGGACCGTGAGTCACTCAATGTCCTCTCGCTCGAGGACCCGGTCGAGTACAACATCCCCGGTGTGAGCCAGAGCCAAGTGCGGCCGGAGATCGGATACACTTTCGCCGCGGGAATCCGGAGCGTGCTTCGCCAGGACCCGGATATCATCATGGTCGGCGAGATCCGCGACAAGGAGACCGCGCAGCTCGCGGTGCAGGCTGCGCTCACCGGCCACCTCGTCTTCTCGACCCTCCAC
>CAZMPG010000022.1:0-5421 GCA_964568345.1 uncultured Candidatus Saccharibacteria bacterium
CGGAAGTGGAGGGCAGGGGCCTCCTTGCACTCATCCTCGATGGGCTCAAGGCGCTTGGTATCTCGATACAGAACGGCATCGCTTCCTTTGCAGACCTCATCGCGAGCACGCTCACCGTTGGCTCGTCAGAAGCGCCGAGCGGTATCCAGCTCTTCGACAAGGCGACCGGTGACGCCTACTGCGTCGAGATAGACCACGGCGAGTTTGTGAAGCGGCGGGGGTCGTGTCGTGACGAGCCGACGGAAGCGCCGCAGGGTTCGGGTAGCGGCAGTTCGGGCGGTGGTGATGTAGGTGGTGCAGCGGAGAGTGGCGGCAGCGGCACAAGCGAGCCAGCGCCGGCCGACCCTGGTGCGGGGGTAAGCGACAGTACCGGGAGCGAAGTTACCAGCGAGAGTGCTCCATCACCACCCGACCTCGGTACGGGGGACGCCACGGCAGCACCACCCGGCGGAGGTGACGCACCGAGCGACGCAGGAGCGGTGGGCGGAGTGGAAGCGCTGCCGGAAGGAGTGCCAAGTGAGGGAGGGCAGTGAGTGGTAGGAAAAGAAGCAACAAAACCATATATCAAGCCATGAATCAAATAGCAACAAACCTAGTTAGGAGGTTCAACCTCCTAAATAATGAGGCAGGTAAGCCGGCACAATCTAGGAGATTGAACCTCCTAACTATCGGCGGTGCGATGTGTAGCGTGCTGTTTGGCGTATGGGCATTGCTTCTTTCTCCCGCAGCTGCCCTTGCCAACACCTGCACCTGGACCGGCGCCACCAACACGACCTGGGCCACGACCACGAACTGGAGCGGGTGCGGCGGAGTGGCACCGACTTCTGCGGACGACGTCATCATAAACGGCGGCACCAACCAGCCGACCCTCGACCTCGCAAGCGGCGCGGTGACGGTGAATTCCCTTGAGCTCGGCTCGACCACTGCAAGCACGCTCACCCTCTCAAACGGTGACACCTCCTCGAAACGGCTCATTGTCTCTGGCAACATGACGATCGCTGCGTACGGCACAACAACCCACACCGCAAACACGACGACGCACACCCACTCGCTCTACCTCGACATCGGAGGGGGTCTCACCATAAACACCGGTGGCTCCATCAACGTCAATAATAGAGGATACACCGGCGGAGGATCGGGGGCAGACGGCTATGGGCCGGGAAAGGGTCGTGCAACCGGTGGAGGGGCCGGGTACGGCGGAGGCGGAGCGTCGGGTTCGGGTAGCGGCGTCGGTGGGAATGTCTACGGCTCCACGACACAACCGACAGACATTGGGAGTAGTGCCTCGGGCGCAACGATCAATGGTGGCGCCGGTGGCGGTGCGGTGAAGCTCAACGTATCAGGCACTCTCACGCTCTCGGGCACCATCAGTACAAATGGCGAATCGAAGTTCTCAAACAGCCCCGGAGGCGGTTCAGGCGGTAGTGTGTGGATTACCGCCGACACCTTTGCGGGGAATGGGTCCATTACTGCCATCGGAGGAGATAAGTCAGGGAGCGGTGGCTCTGGTGGAGGTGGGAGAATCGCCGTCTACTGGACAGCAAGCACGTACACGGGAACGTATGCTGTGTACGGAGGAGGCGCCGGAGCAATAGGTGCCTCAGGTACCCTCTTCACCAAGGCTGCCTCACAAACCTACGGCGATCTCCTCCTTGACAACAACAACCAAAATGGCACCTCGACGGTGGCCACGACTTCCCAAACCTTCGACAGCATGACAGTCAGGAACTACGCCAAGTACGTCATCCCCTCCGGTATCACGATCACCCTCGCCTCAACCTCCGCCTCGACGACCGCGAATGCCTCCCTCACGATCAATAGCGGGGGGACGTTGAGTGCGGCGAATCTCACCGGTTTTAGTAACTTTCAGGTCATCAACAACTCAACGCTCGACCTCGCATCATTTGCGACCATGACCGCGCTCACCTTGACGAACAACGGCGTAGTGAATCTCAGCACATCCACTCTCACCATTGGTTCGGGCTCTACTTGGTATGAGAACGGTACCAACCCTAGTATTGGCGACGTCTCCCATCAGATCACTGACCTCATCGTGAATGGCACGCTCGAGTTTCGCAACCAAAACACCACCGGCTCCGCGGTGTCCTTCAGCAGCATCACCGTGAATAGTGGCGGCACCCTCACCCACGAGGCGAATGCAACGACACAGACCGACGGTCTCAACCTCTCCCTTACGACACTCACCATAAACACCGGTGGCTCCATCAACGTCAATAATAGAGGATACACCGGCGGAGGATCGGGGGCAGACGGCTATGGGCCGGGAAAGGGTCGTGCAACCGGTGGAGGGGCCGGGTACGGCGGAGGCGGAGCGTCGGGTTCGGGTAGCGGCGTCGGTGGGAATGTCTACGGCTCCACGACACAACCGACAGACATTGGGAGTAGTGCCTCGGGCGCAACGATCAATGGTGGCGCCGGTGGCGGTGCGGTGAAGCTCAACGTATCAGGCACTCTCACGCTCTCGGGCACCATCAGTACAAATGGCGAATCGAAGTTCTCAAACAGCCCCGGAGGCGGTTCAGGCGGTAGTGTGTGGATTACCGCCGACACCTTTGCGGGGAATGGGTCCATTACTGCCATCGGAGGAGATAAGTCAGGGAGCGGTGGCTCTGGTGGAGGTGGGAGAATCGCCGTCTACTGGACAGCAAGCACGTACACGGGAACGTATGCTGTGTACGGAGGAGGCGCCGGAGCAATAGGTGCCTCAGGTACCCTCTTCACCAAGGCTGCCTCACAAACCTACGGCGATCTCCTCCTTGACAACAACAACCAAAATGGCACCTCGACGGTGGCCACGACTTCCCAAACCTTCGACAGCATGACAGTCAGGAACTACGCCAAGTACGTCATCCCCTCCGGTATCACGATCACCCTCGCCTCAACCTCCGCCTCGACGACCGCGAATGCCTCCCTCACGATCAATAGCGGGGGGACGTTGAGTGCGGCGAATCTTACGAGTATTTCAGGTTTCCAGATCACCAATAGCTCGTCCCTGACCCTCCCGTCACTCACGAGTCTCACGAGTCTCACCCTCACGAACAACAGTGGTGCAACGTGCACAACAACGAGCCTCGCCAGCACGAGCAATTCCACCATAACGAACAACGGCAGCATGTCGACCGGCGCAACGTACTCAATGGTGAGCACCACCTTCTACCAAAACGGCTCGCTTACTGGCCTCACCGACCTCTTCATCGGCAATGGATCCACCTTCGAGTTTCGGAATACGAGCACCACCACAGGCTACACGCTCACCAACCTCACGGTGCAGAGCGGCGGCACCCTTACCCACGAGGCGAACACGACGACCCAGACCGACTCGCTCAACCTCACGATCACGAACAACCTCGACGTGCAGAGCGGCGGCTCCATCACCGCCTCCAGCAAAGGATACTCAGGAGGAAACGTAGGGCACAAGGATGGCTATGGAACGGGCTTCGGCAGTCAGGGTCTCGGTGGTAACCACGGCGGAGGTGGTGGCGGGTATGGAGGTAACGGTGGTAATTCCGAGTTCACCAATCCAGGAGGTGGTACCTACGGATCAGTATCACAACCGACAGCTATTGGATCTGGAGGTGGGATTGAGACGAACCCCGATACACCGACCGCGGGGTCTGGTGGTGGTGCGATAAAAATGACCGTCTCCGGAAGCGCCTCGATCGGAGGATCCATAACAGCAGGTGGAGGCAATGGTGGTGTCACGAACTGCAATTCAGGGGGTGGAGGCTCCGGCGGTTCAATATGGCTTGCTGCTGATTCGATTTCCGGCAACGGTTCGATCACCGCAAACGGTGGTAGTGGTGGTAACGGTTGTTGGGATTCAGGAGGTGGGGGTGGTGGTCGCATTGCCCTGTACTGGACATCAAGCAATACCCACACGGGAACGAAGTCTGCGTATGGAGGTAATGGGAACAGCGGTCAGTATGGTGGTGCTGGTACCGTCTACCTCAAAGCAGCCTCGGCGACCTACGGCGACCTCATCCTCAACAATAACGGTGCGAGCGGGACAACCACCACCGCCACCTCCTCTGACTCCTTCGACAACCTCACCGTCGTGAACTACGCCAAGTACGTCATCCCCTCAGGGCTCACGATCACCCTCGCCTCAACCTCCGCCTCGACGACCGCGAATGCAAGCCTCACCATCAATAGCGGGGGGACACTGAGTGCGGCGAATCTTACCGGTTTTAGCAACTTTCAGGTCATCAACAACTCGACGCTCGACCTCGCCTCCTTCGCGACCATGACCGCGCTCACCTTGACGAATAACGGTGTAGTGAACCTTGGCACCTCCACCCTCACCATTGGCCCCGGCTCCACCTGGTATGAAAACGGCACCAAAGCCACCATCGGCAGCACCACTCCCATTACCGACATCGTCATCAACGGCACGATGGAATTCCGCAACCAGAACACCACTGGGTCTGCCGTCTCTTTCTCCACCATCACCATCAACTCCGGTGGCAATCTCACCCACGAAGCAAACACGACGACGCAGACCGATGGTCTCAACCTCTCACTCGCAACACTCACCATCGCCTCCGGCGGCTCCATCACCGCCTCCAGCAAAGGATACTCAGGAGGAAACGTAGGGCACAAGGATGGCTATGGAACGGGCTTCGGCAGTCAGGGTCTCGGTGGTAACCACGGCGGAGGTGGTGGCGGGTATGGAGGTAACGGTGGTAATTCCGAGTTCACCAATCCAGGAGGTGGTACCTACGGATCAGTATCACAACCGACAGCTATTGGATCTGGAGGTGGGATTGAGACGAACCCCGATACACCGACCGCGGGGTCTGGTGGTGGTGCGATAAAAATGACCGTCTCCGGAAGCGCCTCGATCGGAGGATCCATAACAGCAGGTGGAGGCAATGGTGGTGTCACGAACTGCAATTCAGGGGGTGGAGGCTCCGGCGGTTCAATATGGCTTGCTGCTGATTCGATTTCCGGCAACGGTTCGATCACCGCAAACGGTGGTAGTGGTGGTAACGGTTGTTGGGATTCAGGAGGTGGGGGTGGTGGTCGCATTGCCCTGTACTGGACATCAAGCAATACCCACACGGGAACGAAGTCTGCGTATGGAGGTAATGGGAACAGCGGTCAGTATGGTGGTGCTGGTACCGTCTACCTCAAAGCAGCCTCGGCGACCTACGGCGACCTCATCCTCAACAATAACGGTGCGAGCGGGACAACCACCACCGCCACCTCCTCTGACTCCTTCGACAACCTCACCGTCGTGAACTACGCCAAGTACGTCATCCCCTCAGGGCTCACGATCACCCTCGCCTCAACCTCCGCCTCGACGACCGCGAATGCAAGCCTCACCATCAATAGCGGGGGGACACTGAGTGCGGCGAATCTTACGAGTATTTCAGGTTTCCAGATCACCAATAGCTCGTC
>CAZMPG010000022.1:5521-19794 GCA_964568345.1 uncultured Candidatus Saccharibacteria bacterium
CCGACCTCTTCATCGGCAATGGATCCACCTTCGAGTTTCGGAATACGAGCACCACTTCCGGTTACACGCTCGCAAACCTCACGATCCAGAGCGGTGGCACCCTCACCCACGAGGCGAACACGACGACCCAGACCGACTCGCTCAACCTCACCATCACGAACAACCTCGACGTGCAGAGCGGGGGAACGATCAATGTTAATGCGAAAGGGTTCTCGGGCGGTACCGGCGACGGTGGCAATGGTAATGGCACCGGCAAGGGCACCGGCTCGGCCACCGCTGGGGGCGGCGGGGCAGGCTACGGCGGCGCGGGTGGGGCGGGGCAGAGCGGCGGCGCAGCGGGCTCCACGTACGGCTCCTCAACCGCGCCGATCGATGCGGGGTCGGGCGGTGGCGCGGGCGACAATAGTGGTACGGGTGGTGCTGGAGGTGGTGCGGTGAAGCTTGCCGTAGGGAACACTGCGACCCTGAGCGGTACGCTTGTGGCAAACGGCGGGAATGGCTCGGGTGGTTCGAGTGGTGGTGGGGGTGGCTCAGGGGGGAGCATCTACCTCATTGCAACCACGTTTACAGGAGGCGGATCGGTGACCGCAAATGGCGGCAACGGCAATACCACCGGATCCGACGGTGGCGGTGGCGGTGGTGGACGGGTTGCGCTCGTTTGCACCACCAACACCTTCTCGGGCACGCTCACCGTCTCCGGTGGCACTGGTTACCAGACGGGTTCAACCGGTACTATTTCGCCACTCATTACGCTTGTCACGAACACCACGGATGGTATCACGAGCAGTACAGCGACTGCACACGGCACCATCACTTCGCTCGACATCCGCGCCATCACCCAGTACGGGCATGTGTGGGCGGCGACGACAAGCCCGGCGCTCATCGCCACGCCTACCGCAGAGTGGAAGCTCAACGATAATGCGGGTAATGTGGCAGTGGCAGAGGTATCAGGTCTGTATACTGGCACCTCACAGCGTAATACCTCGCTCACCGCAACGAGTGGAAAGATGAACGGAGCCATGGTGTTTAATGGGACCAGCGATTATGTCACGGTCACCGACACCGCTGCGCTCGACATCACCGGACCTATCACGATATCGGCCTGGATCAAGACTACCGTTAAGGATGGCATATACCGACGAATCATTGATAAGTCCTACACGAGTGGCTACGTGCTCAACATGGTGGGAGATTCGAGTGGTAGGGTGATGACTGAGATACAAGATTACGCGGCGGTGGGCACCACAGACGTTGCTGATGGAAATTGGCACCTGGTCACCGGTATCTACGATGGGAGCTACGTGCGTATCTATGTTGATGGAAGCCAGCAGGGATCCACAGCGTACTCGGGTGGCATCAGCGCAAATGCGTACAACTTGACGATAGGGATGGACAACTCTAACTACCCAGGAAATGAACGTTTTAGTGGTTCCATTGACGATGTTCGTATCTACAGCTTCGCACTTTCTCCCGCAGAGGTCTTCGCACTGTACCATGCCGGGAGTGGTACTGAGGAGGCCGACCCCTCATTCAGGAGTTCGTTCGGCGCAACAACCACGACGGGTGCATTCTCCTCGCCGCTCACCGGGCTTGTTCCGGGGACAACGTACTACGTCCGTACGTATGCTACGCTCTCTGGCAATACCACCTCGTACGGCTCGCAAGACTCCTTCATTGTGCCTGGGTCACTCGTGCTTGGGGAGCACGTGGCTAGTCAGATAGACAACCAATTCCTCTTTCTCACGAGCAACAACACAACGCTATATCGCTTCTCGCTCGCGCCCTCAAGTGAGTATGCCACCGTCACCTCGCTCACCCTCCCGCTGTCGGGCGTGTATGGGCTTAACAGCACCAAGGTCTCAAACATACGCCTGTATCGCGACCTCAACGCAAATGGAAGCTATGACGCGTCCGACAGCGCGGTGGGTGGCACGGGAGTTCTCCAGGTAAACGGCGATTTCACCGGTTCAATAACCTTCAGCACTTCATTCCTCGCCTCGACGACCAATAACTTCATCCTCGTGGTTGATCCGGTCGGTACTGCGTATGCGACTATGTGCACCATTGGGCTTCCAACAACTGGCATCACCGCAACAGGTGTCACCACACAGACTGCATCATACATCAGTGGGTCCGTTTCTTCAGTAGAGCACCGGCACGGGCGGCCGCCGCAGACGGGAGGGCTCACAAACGGCATTGAGCCCATCGGCGGATTGTCGGAGAACGGTGTAGTGCGGGCCGGGGGGTCGAGCGGCGGCTTTGCCCCTGTGCCGCCCGATGACCCGGGCGAGAGTATCGGGAGCGAGGTCGGCTTTTATACGCCGACCAGTGCGGGGAGCGTGTACGACGAGTGGACGAGCGGTATTGAGGGCATGCTCTCCGACGGCTTCTATGCCACCGCCGGCTCCGACAACCTCCGCGAATCCTACAGCACCTTCGACTTCGCGGTGCCCGGCGGCAACACGGTGACCGGCATCATCGTGAAGCTCGAAGCCTCGGGCTCGACCGCGGCGGGGACGCTCGACGTGCTCCTCTCGTGGGACGGCGGCACCTCCTATACGAGCACCTCCTCGACCGCGACGCTCACCACCTCCGATGCGGTGTATACCCTCGGCGGTGAGTCCTCCCTATGGGGCCAGGCGTGGGTACCCGCACACTTCTCAAACGCAAACTTCATCGTGCGTATCGTCGCCCACCCGAGCGGCAACACGCTCCAGCTCGACGCCCTCCAGGTACGGCCGGTGCACCAAGCCTCTGGCGGTGGCTCTGGCGGTATGGAGGCGATATAATCTCTTGTGAGTGGATAAAGTATCCTGCACCACGCGCCCCAAAGCTGTCCACCTGATCTCTACACCACGCATGACTCGCCGCAACCGCTTTCTGCTCGTCCTTCTTACCATCTTCCTGGGTGGGGCAGGGTACTTTGTTGTCTCGACACAGGGAAGCACGATGCTCGGTTTGACACTTCGGACAAACACCCAGATCGAGCAGGGGCTTGTTGGGTACTGGACGTTCGACGAGAAAGATATGGTGGCTACAAGTAGCGCCTACGATCGCTCTCCGAGTGGGTACAATGCGACAGCGTCAACAACGGCCATGTCAACAAGCGGTGAGGAGGAATATGGCGCAGGTGCACCAGTCTTCTCGGGTACAGGGAGCTACAACTTTGACGTTCCGCAGGGTGTTACGAGCATGACGGTAAAGACGTGGGGAGCTGGGGGTGGCGCGGGTGGTGGCGCTTCCGGCGGCGCACTTTCTGGCATTGGCGCTGGTGGCGGATTTGCACAAGCCACGATTTCAACAACGCCAGGCGAAACACTCACTGTGTACGTGGGAGGTGCTGGTGGTGGCGGTCCTAGCGGCGGCACATTCAACGGTAGTGGAGGTGGAGGTGGGGGCTGGAGTGGTGTGAAGCGGAGTGCCACGTCACTGGTGATCGCCGGCGGAGGAGGCGGAGGAGGCGGAGTTTGTTTTAATGCTTATGATGGCGGTGGTGGTGGCGCGGGCGGTGGTACGACAGGTACTGCGGGTACCGATGGCGCTGACTCGCAAGGTGGTGATGGTGGTGACGCGGGTTCCCCCACAGGCGCTGGCATCGGCGGTGCCGGAGAAAGTACCAATGGCGCTGATGGCACGGGCGGGTCTGGGCAGAACGGTGGCGCCGGAGGTAATGAGGGGACAAATCCGGACAATGGGGGAGCAAACGGTGGTGCCACGGGCGGTGGGTCAGGGGTCTCAATCAACTGTGGAGGAGGAGGTGGTGGTGGTGGGTACTATGGCGGTGGCGGTGGTGAGGCAGGTGATGACAATATCGTTGTGTACGGTGGCGGGGGTGGCGGGGGTGGCGGATCTTCATACGCCACAGGTACTGCATCAAGCACTACCGCCGGTAGCGGGACAGCAGCAGCAAACACCGGCGACAGTGACTACGCTGGCGGGGCGGGTGCGGGGGCAAGTGGTGTCACGGATGGCGAAGGCGGTCCAGGAACGAAGGGCAGGACATTCTTGAGCTACATCGGCGTGGAGATGGGTACTATGCAGCCACAGCCGGGCGCACTTGGTAGCGGTGTTCTCCTCGACCATGCGTTTTTTGATGTGGGCGCTGCGTACAATGGCGTGAAATCAATTGTTTTTTGGCTCAAAACGTCGTCAAGCAGTCAGCACCTTCTTGACCTCAATGGTTCCGCGTATCTTTCGCTCTCTTCATGGTCTGTTACGGCAAATGGCTTCTCATCGCCGACCATATACGTAGACGGTGCAGTGACGAGTACATTCCCGAGCGATGGAGCCTGGCACCATATCGTTGTTGCGACGAGTACCGGTGTAAATGCGAGCGACATGGATATTGGGCGTGTCGAGGGCGTTGGTTTGTCCGATGCGGCGTTTGATGATGTGCGTATCTACAGCACGACACTTTCTGCAGCAGATATCAAGAGAATATATGAACTTGGTGCGACCACGAAAATCGGAGTGTCTCTCGTGAGTCAGGTGGACAGTGGGGGTGGTCTCGTTGCGTATTGGAACTTTGACAAGAGTGATATCGTCCCCCGCGACAACGGTGTGCCAGATGTGCTTGTGCACAATCGAGTGACGGGCGTGTATGCCACGACGAGCGGTGTGCTCACGGTCGCCACTTCATACGATGGGAGTCAAGAGTCGTTCTACTCATTAGTTTACGACCCGCATAACAGAGTAGTGTATGCTGGGCAGGGGAGTCAGTCCGGTGACGGCGACATATATGCGTGTACACCCGATGTAGGTGGTGATGCTGACGGTGTGTGTGAAAGTGGGGAGTGGACGCAGGTACTTGATACTTCGTACGATCTCATTGATTCGCTTGCCTATGATCCGATCGAATCAGTACTGTACGCAGGTCTCGGTTCCAGCCTCGGAGATGGCGACATATACAGCTGTAATCCTGCCGTTGATGGTGATGCTGATGGTCTGTGTGAGTCGAGTGAGTGGAGTCTTTCATATAACGGAGGTGATTATGTCGTACATACGTTTGCATACGACAGCACACAGCACATCGTCTATGCAGGCGATGGTGGTTCTAGTGCGAGTATCCTGAGCTGTAAGCCCAGCACTGACGGTGATGCCGATGGTGAATGTGAGAGCGGTGAGTGGGCAACGGCATACACTGGTCCTCAGGAGGATTTCAACTCATCGGCATACGACAGTACGGAGCATGTTTTGTATTTTGGCCAAGGAGTTGGAACGGGCGATGGGGATATATACCGGTGCGCACCCTCGATCGATGGTGACGCTGATGGACTGTGTGAGAGCGGTGAGTGGACACTCGCGTACGACGGTTCAAAAGAAAACATTGACTCACTCATCTACGATTCCGCACGTCAGGTGCTCTATGCCGGCCAGGGCCAAACGAATGCGGGGAGTGGTGACGTATACTCGTGTCGCCCCCGTGTAGATGGAGACGCCGATGGTTTGTGTGAGACGGGTGAATGGACCACCTCGTTTGATGGCAGTGCTCACGTGATCACTGCCCTTGGTGTCGATGATCTAACGGGTTCTGTGTATGTAGGTCAAGGCGCCGCTTCGGGAGAGGGCGATATCTATCGTTGCCTCGCATCGTCTGATGGCGATGCCGATGGTTTGTGTGAGACGGGTGAATGGACTCAATACTATGATGGTAGTAATGAATACTTCATATCGTTCGCCTTCGATACGAAAAATAAAGCAACTTATGCTGGGCAGGGCTCAGGTACTGGTGATGGTGATGTGTTCTCGCTCTATCGCCCACCTTCTGACCCAGTGCCAGGGCCCATTGGCCAAGCCCTTTCACTTGATCGTGGTAACGGCTACCTCTCTATGGGTTCTCTCGGCTCCGGTCTCAAGACGATCGCGTTCTGGGTCAAGTTTGCAACAACAAGCGCGTCGCAAAAGATCATCAACCTCGATGGTACTGATCAAATCGAGACAGACAGTTCTCGAAACATCACAGCAACATCATTTCCCGGTACAACAGCGGTCTATGTTGATGGCTCTACGGCATCAGCAAATATTCCCCGTGCGGTCGAGTGGCACCACATCGTTATTACCGACACCACCGGTGTCACCGGCTCCACCTTCGAGGTCGGTCGTGTCGGTTCTACGTACGGGGGCTTCGCGATTGATGATCTGCGCGTGTACAACCGCATCCTCGATGCGGGCGAGGTGACACGGCTCTACGGCCTTGGTGCAACCACCAAGGTTGGTGTGACGCTCCCAAGTGCAGTCGACAGGGCAGGTGGGCTCCTGGGTCATTGGAGTTTTGACGGTAGTTACGTCGATATTTCCTCGAGTACCCGCGAGATACTCGACCGAAGCGGTCAAGGAAACCACGGTGATTGGAAGAACCATGCTACGACCACGGTGCCGGGAGTTATAGGCCAAGCGGTGTGGTTTGATGGGTCAGATGATTACATGAGCATGACGAACTTTGATCAGACCCTCCTACCGGCAACCTTCACAGCTTGGGTGTTTATGACGAGTTATGATAGCTATGATGGCATCATATTTTCACGTGGTACTGGTGTTACGGGAATGAGTATTACGCCTTCTCAAACACTCGGATACAATTGGAATGATGACTCCAATGCATACTACTGGACGGGAGGTCCGACAGTACCGCTCAACCAGTGGGTCTTTGTTGCTATGGTGGTAGAATCTACACAGGCAACAGCGTATGTTGGATCTGGGGGTAGTGTTACGTCAGGCACGAATGTCAACGCACATACGGCATCTCAGTTAAATGCACTAGAAATCGGGCGAGATTCATACAGTGGTGCACGGAGTTTGAAGGGTTCAATCGACGACGCTCGTATATACAACCGCGCCCTCTCTCCAGTCGAGGTGCAACGCCTTTATGGACTTGGTCGGTAACGTCGTTTCAGGCAGGGGTTGCAGGCGAAGCATACTGGCGTCCCCGCTATGTGCATACCCCTTGGTAGGAGGAGGGGCCTACGGTGCGGTATACTAGCACCATGGACGGTGAGAGATGGCGTCAGGGAAATAGAGTGTGGCGGGGGATGCTCCGCGCTATTCTCCGTACGTCGCTCATGTCTGCACGCTTCGTTTCGCGTGAGGTTGCCTTCCTTGCCACACATACGCGGCTCTTTGTCGGTCTCACGCTCGCCATCATCGGCATCCTCTCCTTCGCGTCAGACCGGTACTGCGACGGCAACACCTCGGTCGCGTACACCTGTACTCGCCCCGCGACGTACTACTTCTACCCCTCGTGGGCCATCGGGCTCGTCGTCGTCGGTGCGGTCCTCGTCGGCACGTGGGTGCTGCGGCGCGAGGGAGGGAAGCGGTCGGCCGTGTAGGGCGTTCTACACCACACACATACCGTATGTTGCACGTTGGCATCCGTACGCGCTGCACGATGCGCACCACCCTGTGCGGCACTCTCGCGGTCGTCGCCGCTCTGGGTGCGGTCGGGGCACACATGGCCTTCGCCGATACTCCGCCGACGATCACCGGTGTGCGCATTGCATCGAGCACCGACACCTCCGCGGTCATCACCTGGACCACCGACAAGCCGAGCGACTCGATCGTGAACTTTGGCAAGCAGCCGCACTACGGTATCATGCGCGACCCCGGCACGGACAAGACGACCCACAGCGTGTCGCTCGACGAGCTCGATGCTTCGACAATCTACCACTTCCGCGTGTCGAGCGCCGACGAGTACGGCAACCAAGCGGTTTCGGGCGATTTCGTGTTTACGACCGGTGGGTTTCAGGATATTCCCGACATCAACCAGGTCACCTCGCAGGATCAGCAGACGCTCGTCGGCCAGGCGAAGGACATCATCAACAAGGTGACCGACCCAAACGCTCTCAAGCTCATCCAGCAAGAGGTGAGCGATCAGGCACAGGACCTCCTCCGCGCGCCGGAGGTCATCGGCGCTCCGCGCGCGATTGACGTCACCTCCTCGGAAGCCAAGATCATCTGGGCGACGAGCCGCGATAGCAACTCGGTCGTGCAGTACGCATCGGAGGGGCAGTGGAGCGAGGGGGTCTACCCCCAGAGTGCGGCGCAGCTCGACGATGCGACGAAGAGCCACGAGGTGCTCCTCTCGGGCTTGCGTCCTGCCACCCTGTACCACTTCAAGGTAGTCTCTGAAGACGAGTTTGGTCTAAGCGGTGAGAGTGGCGACGTCACCTTTACCACGAAGTCTCCCATCCCGACCATTGAGGACGTACAGATCATCAAGATCGAGGAGAACTCCGCGACGTTCGCGTGGTCTACCGACATCCCCGCAGCGGGTGCGGTGGTCTACGAAAATACCACGACCGGTGAGGTGCGCTCCGAGGGAAGTCCGGAGTTCCTCACGACCCAGACCGTGCGCCTTTCCGACCTCACGCTCGGTGCGACGTACGTCGCGACGGTGAAGGCGGAGAACGAACAGGGGGAGCCGAGCGAGAGCGAGCCGATCACCTTCACGACCGTGAAGGACATTGAGCCGCCGCTTATCAGCCGCGTCAACAACGAGTCCACACTCTTCCCGGGCGCGGAGACGCGCATCCAGACGATCATCAGCTGGGGTACCGACGAGCCGGCCTTCTGCCGCCTCGCGTACAGCCAGGGGCTCGCGCCGACCGAGGATGCGACGCAGATGGCCGAGAACACGGAGCCAACGATTGACCACGTGCGTGTCGTCACGGAGTTTCTCCCCTCGACGGTGTACAAGTTCTCCGTGGAGTGCAAAGACCGCTCCGGCAACGAGGGCACCTCGGAGGATTTCGTCCTCTTCACCCCCGAGAAGGAGAAGAGCATCATTGACATCATCCTGGAGAACTTCGAGGGTACGTTCGGCTGGGTGAAGAATATCGGAAAGTAGTATGCGCTCCATCATCACCACCGAAAACGTTGACGTGACGTACAATGCCGGCAAGAGCAACGAGTTCAAGGCGCTCGTCAACGTCAACATTGAGATCGCGGCGCGCGAGTACATCATCTTCTTCGGGCCGTCCGGCTGTGGCAAGTCCACGCTCCTCTACGCCATCTTCGGGGTCCTTGCGCCGACGTCGGGGAGGGTCGTTGTGAAGGGCGACTCAGTGTATGACTACGCGCCGATGGACCTCGTGCTCTACCAGCGCAAGACGATGGGCATCATGTACCAGTCGTTCAACCTCATCCCCTCGCTCACCGTGCTCGACAACGTGCAGCTCCCCCTCATCTTTGCCGGCTTCCCGCCGTCGGTGCGGGAGCGGCGCGCGATGGACCTCCTCGACCGTTTCGGCATTGCGCACGTCGCGCACAAGCGGCCGGGTCTCCTCTCTGGCGGGCAGCAGCAGCGCGTCTCCGTGGCGAGGAGCCTCGTGAACGACCCCGAGATCCTCATCGCTGACGAGCCGGTCGGCAACCTCGACTTCGTGTCGGCAGAGGCGGTTATGAACACGCTCGAGGAGATCAACAAGCGCGACAAGAAGACGGTGCTCCTCGTCACCCACGACGCCAAGTACCTCCCGTACGCACATCGCGTGTTCTACCTCGACTACGGCAAGGTGGATCGTATCGTGCCCAACCCCGAGAAGCGCCAGATCATCAAGATTCGGCCCGGCGAGACGATCGTCACCGAAATAGAGCAGCTCGCCCGCATCTACCCGTACGACTCGCCCGAGCAGCTCCGCGTGAAGTCGCTCATCAACCTCCTTACCCAGAACCTCTCCTTCGACCAGATCGTGCGGCTCGAAAAGATGACCCAGCACGTTATCTCCGGTGTCCTCTCCGAGGAGCAGTTCGGAGCGGTGCTCACGACCGACTACGACCAGGGTGGCTGCGGCATCAAGCCCGACCAGGCGGCGGAGATGACGCGGCGTATGTTCCAGGTGCTCGACCAGTCAAAGGACGTGATACGCTTCCGGCGCATGGGACAGGGGCAGGACACGATTGATCTCGCGCGGCTCGAGCTCGTGAAGCACCTCCGCGAACACATGATCGTCGAGTGCAAGGTCGAGCCGGACTCGCAGCTCCTCGACCGGCTCATGAAGATGGTGACGACGCGCGTGTATGGGTACATCACCCGCGAGGAGCTTCACCGGCAGCTCCGCCTCGCCGAGGGCGAGGGTGGGGCAGGGTTCGACATTTACCTTGCGGCAGACCTCTCGCGCTACCTCGAGAAGCTCATCGCGCAGGGCGTCTCGCACTTCTCACAGCACCAGGAGGCTCACCCCGATGCCACGAACCTCCACGCGCAGCAGGCGAAGAAGTTTGAGGAGATGGATAAGGGTATACTATGGAAGCTCATGCACCTCGTGGGGGGAAAGAAGGGGGCGAGTAAAAAGTAAAAAGAGGAAAGAGGAAAGAGGAAAGAGGAAAGAGGAAAGAGGAAAGAGGAAAGAGGAAACCAAAGTACTATGCACACATTGACACATCACGCAATGAAACTGGTGGCAGCAACCACCCCCCCCATATCTGCACACACCCCCCGCACGTCTTCCGGTGTAGCCGTCACTGCGAGGAGGCCGACAGCAGGGAGGCGACGAAGCAATCCAGGATCGTGTTCGCTGTGGTACCGAAACGCCGTCCAGGTCATGGACTACTCCGCATGCGGTCATCCCAGCGGCAGGTGGGGGCCCGTGGTGACGGCACGTGGAGTGCGTGAGTCATTGCGCACCCCGTGATAGGTTATCCGTTCCTTTTCTCTTTTTTCTTTTCACTTTCCTCTTTCCTCTTTTCTCCCGTAACCTCTTGCCCCTATGCGCCTCCAAGACATCGCCAAGCTCTCGACCCGCATGTTCAAGACCAACCCGGCCCGTACCTGGCTCACCATCCTTGGTATGGGCGTCGGCACCGGTGCGGTCGTCACCCTCGTCGGCCTCGGTTTTGGGCTCCAGAACATCATCCTCGAGCAGATCGTCTTTGGCGAGACGCTCCTCTCGCTCAACGTCACCCCGCCGCCCGCGCGCGCAGTCATGCTCAACCCCCAAACGGTCCAAGAGTTTCTCGAGATAGAGCACGTAAAGGACGTTGCGCCGATGGCGAGCTTCGCCGCGCTCGTGACCTTCGAGGGCCTCACCGGCAATACCTTTCTCCAGGGTGCAAACCCCAACTACTTCCGCTTCACCGGCACGAAGGAGGTCGCGGGGCGACTCTTCACCGACGCCACGATGAACGAAGACCGCGGCAGTGTCATACTCTCGAAAGCGATGCTCAAGCTCTTTGATGTCGAGGATGCAGAGAGCGCCGTTGGCAAGCAGGTGTCTTTCCGCGTGTTCGTGCCTAAGGAGGGGAGCAAGGACACGACCGAGATGGAACTCAAGAAGCGGTACACGATCGTCGGTATCAGCAATGAGGAGAGTAGGCCGGCAGCGTTCGTGCTCCTCGACGAGCTCACGAGCCAGCTCGCGGTCTCCGAGTACGAGCGGGTGCAGGTACGCGTTGATGCGAGCGAAAACCTCAACCAGGTTACCAATGCGGTCGTCGAGCGGGGCTTCGGGGTGACCGCGCTCAGCAAGACGGTCGAGCAGGCAAATAAGATCTTCCAGGGCATCCAGGCGGTGCTCGCCGTCTTCGGCGGTATCGCGCTCGTCGTGTCAGCAATTGGCATGTTCAACACGATGACCGTCACCCTCCTCGAGCGCACCGGTGAGATCGGCATCATGCGCACGCTCGGTGCTTCGGCAAACGACATCAAGATACTCTTCGTCTCCGAGGCGGTCATCGTCGGCTTCCTTGGGGGCGTCGTCGGTATCTCGATCGGCGTCGGTATCGGCTTCGCACTCAACACACTCGTAAATGTTGCGGCATCAAACTTTGGCGGAAAGTCGGTCGCGCTCTTTGCGTACCCTATCCCCTTCATCCTCTTCATCGCCGCGTTCTCGGCCATCGTCGGCTTCCTCACTGGCGTTTTCCCCGCGCGCCGTGCTGCAGCACTCAACCCTCTCGACGCTATTCGGTACAAGTAGCCTCCTCTACAGAAGGTAAGGGGAGTGAGAAGACGGATGAGAAAGAGGGTGCGGCGCTCGCCACGTTATCCACACCACACCCTGCAGCACTACGCCCACCCTACGGTATACTACCCTTGTACGCATTACGAGCTACATAGCAATACCTATGGTTTCAGAGACAGGTCGCGTCAGCATCACAATGGCAGTATCGTTCCTCGCGGTGCTTTTCCTCGTGGTGGTGTTCGACGTCGGGCGCGTCGGCCACGTCGAGCAGGCACAGGCTACCTCCACCGCCACGACGACCGTCACGGTGCTCAACACACCCCCTGCGTGGATCGTGACCGCCCGTGAGCTCTATGCCTCAGCAACCTCCACCCCCACCAACTCCGGCACCTCGACCGTGTGGGTAGCTACCGCAAACGACAGCAACGGTGAAGACTACTACCTCCTCATCTGCAAGGCGAGCTCGACCCCCACGCCGACCGCGGGTGGTGCACCGGTCTGCGGTGGCGGTTCGACGAACCAATGGGCGGTGTCTACATCCACCATCAGCAACACGCAGGCGCAGGTGAGCACCACCACGTCCGAGGCATTCGCGGAGAAGAATGATTGGTACGCGTACGTCTGTGACGGCAATGCGGGGAGCCCGCGCTGTAACGCAGCCATGTACAACGGCCTCCACGAGAGCGGTGCCGCATCAGCGACGAGCTCACCTTTCGTGGTGAACCATCGGCCGACCTTCACCGCAGCGGCAGATGATTCTCCGACCGTGCCAGGAGCCGTGGTGACGTGGACTACGACCGCGACCGATACCATAGACACGCTCCGCGGTGGCGACCAAATCCGTCTCTTCGTCTGCAAGCAGGCCATCTTTGACACAACGATCCCCGCGTGCGGCGGCACCGGCGGATGGGCGACAAGCTCCTTCACGACCGTTGGCAACCCCTCGACCTCGACCACGCTCGCTATACCGATGCAGGACACCGACTACGACGCATACGTCTACATCATTGACGCATTCAACCACACTGCGTCCGGCGGCTGGCAGGGGTCGAGTACCGTGCTCACCGTTGCGAACGCGGCGCCATACATCGCATCAAGTACCATCGAGCTCTACGACGTGCACGGATCGACAACCCTCGATACGACACTCGCTCTCACGAGCCAGGAGGGTCAGACGCAGGACTTTGTTGTACGGTTCGATGTCTCCGACGACAACAGCTGCCTCACGAGCGCTTCTGGAAACGAGGTGAGCGACGTTGACATCAACGTATTTCGCTCCGACATCGGCGGCACGTACGGGTTTGGGTGCGATGCTATCGGCGAGTACAATGCGAACAACTGCTACACGCACACCGCGACGACGTCGTGGTGGGCGCCGAATTGCTACCAGGTGCCGGGCGCAGCGTGCACCGCGAGCACCCTCTCGGTTAGCTGGGAGTGCACCTTCCCGCTCTGGTACATCGCCGATGCGACCGACGTAGGGAGTGCACAGGCCGCGCAGGACTGGCGAGCGTCCGCCCGTGCGACGGACGACGATGCGGCAACTGGCAACTACTCGACCGAGGACGAACTGGCAAATACGGGTTCGGAGGTCCTCCAATTCCTCTCGTTCCGCGCAACGGGGAGCCCCATCGCCTATGGATCGTGGGAGCCAGGCCAGGACACCGGCACCCACATCGCGACGACGACGCTCTTTGCGACGGGGAATACCGGCCTCGACGAATACCTCTCCGGCGATGCCATGTGCGTGACGTACCCTGCCTGCAGCAACAACGCAACCTCGACGATCTACGTGCCGTACCAGCACTACTCGCTCACCAACAGCACCGCGTACGCAGCTGGTACGCTGCTCTCGACGAGCACCCTCGCAGTGTACGTGAACACGGTCATCACGAAGCCTACCGCAACATCGAGCCCGACGAACGACGATACGTACTGGGGTATCGCGGTGCCGAGCACCATCACCTTCGCGGGTGACTACGTCGGCCGCAACTACATAGACGCTGCGGTAGCACCGAGCGGAGAGTGGTAACCCTCTCTCACGCAGCGCACCCCACCCTCACAGGTTCTGTCCACTCGCTGGACAGTCTGTGTCGTTGCGACTCGCAAACGTTCTCAACAAGTCTTACGGAAGTGCTTTTCGCACCTCCTCGCCCTCTTCCTTGTGGACGAAGAACCACCTCGCCCCAGTCATCGTAACTGCTCACATCCTCCATGGACAGCCCAATGTCGTCGTCATTGCGACGCCTATGGCGGGGAGCACCCCGCTATAGGCGGGGGGCGAAGCAATCCAGGATCGTGTTCGCCGTGGTACCAAAACACCCCTCAGATCATAGACTGCTTCCCGCCACGCTCTGCTCGCGGCTGAAGGCCTGT
>CAZMPG010000023.1:0-19405 GCA_964568345.1 uncultured Candidatus Saccharibacteria bacterium
CGCGTTAGCCTTTCCCCTCAAAGTAGGTTCGAGCAAAGGTCAGTATTTCCGCACAAAACAAAACTTCCCGTTCCGAAAGGTCGCTACGCGACCCAAGGGCGCGAAACGTGGGGGCAAAAAGAGCGCGACGTTGCGCGACGAAATCGGATGGCGCGGGCACGGTGAGGCGGGCGGTTTTGCATGTTTTGTATCCAAAAGCACTATGAACAAACCAAGATATTTTCTATACGCGCGTAAGAGCACCGAGGATGATGACAAGCAAGTCATGTCTATTGAGGCACAACTCTTTGAGCTTCGAGAGTTTGCGCGTAAAGAAAATCTTGAAATCCTGCAGGAGTTTCAAGAGTCGAAGAGCGCAAAGACACCCGGGCGAGCCGTGTTCGGGAAAATGATGGCAAAAGTGGAGCAAATGGGCAACGTGGGCATATTGTCGTGGCATCCTGATCGGATCGCCCGTAATTCGGTGGATGGTGGCAGGATTATCTACGCAGTGGACACCAGCAAAATCGTGTCTTTGCGCTTTCCGACGTTTTGGTTTGAACCAACCCCGCAGGGACTCTTTATGTTGCAAGTGGCGTTTGGTCAATCTAAGTACTTCAGTGACAACTTGGTGCAGAATGTGAAAAGAGGCATCCGCCAAAAACTGCGACGTGGTGAGTGGCTTACAAAAGCACCGTTTGGGTATGTGAATAATCCGAGAACGAGGAACATAGAACCGCATCCAGTGAACAGCAAGATTGTGGTACGTGCTTTTGAAGAGTACACCAAAGGCACCCATGGACTCGTCTCACTGTCGCAGTTTTTGGCGGATGTGGGCGTGGTGAGTAGAACCGGGACGCCACTTGCCAAATGTGCCATCAAACACTTGTTGAGCAATCGTGCATATTTGGGATTTGTTCGGCATTATGACGAATGGTTTGATGGCACATTTGCGCCAATCGTTCCCCCGAGCTTGTTTGAAGCCGTGCAAAAAGTACTTGCGAGCAAAGCGCGTGCTCCCAAGAGACGAAGTAGACATGACTTTCCGTTTCTGGGCTTGTTTCACTGTGGAGAGTGTGGAGGCATGTTCACCGCTCAACACGCAAAGGGTAACGGTGGTGTGTACCGCTACTACCGCTGTACCAAAAAGCACGGCGCTTGCTCGCAAGGGTATGTGCAAGAAAAGGAGTTAGTGGCACAGGTACAAACACGGCTTCAAACAATCTCGCTGTGCGATGCGTATTGTGACTGGATGCTTGTAGAAGTAAAGAAATGGGAGGACGGTGATGCTACTGCATCGCACAGCGTCGTTCAACAGCTCACCAAAGATATCAAAGCGCACGAGACGCGCATGGAAACACTGGTATCTGCATATCTTGATGGAGACATACCAAAACCCATCTACCTCACCAAGAAGGATGAGATCATGCGCGCCTCGCGTGCTTTGGAGGAGAAATTGAGAGCTGTTGAACGACAGGGAAACGATTGGATCGAACCACTGCGGGAATGGATTTTGGATACAAAACAAGCCGCCTTTTTATCCTCATCCGACAATCTCACCGAGATTGCCTCCTTCGTCAAAAAAGTCGGAACGAACCATACGGTTCGTGACAAAACCGCCCGCCTCACCGTGCCCGCGCCATCCGATTTCGTCGCGCAACGTCGCGCTCTTTTTGCCCCCACGTTTCGCGCCCTTGGGTCGCGTAGCGACCTTTCGGAACGGGAAGTTTTGTTTTGTGCCCTCGGCAGGAATCGAACCTACATTGACTCGTTAGGAGTGAGCCGTTCTATCCATTGAACTACGAGGGCAGTCGCTCGATACGTTGCCGCGCACCGGCTTCCTATACCACAGCGCTACTGTACCACGCCCCCTCGCAAAGAAACAGCGCGATGTCGCGCCGTTCCGTACACCTGCCTTCCCCTCCCGCTACCCCTTGCCGAGGGTCCCGTATCCGCCTCGTGTTCGCTATACCCCCAAGAGCTGCGCAATGCGCGGCTTGTCGAAGCCAACGATGAGGCTGTCGTCTATGGTGATGACCGGCACCCCCATCTGGCCACTCTTCTCGAACATCTCCCGCCGCTTCTCGAGGTCAGTCGCAACGTTGTGGTCGGTGAAGGCAATTCCCTTCTCGGTGAGAAAGTCCTTCGCCATGTGGCAGAAGTGGCACGTCGGCGTGCTGTAAATAGTGACGGTTGCCATACTGGAAATCGTTTTACTAGTAGTGCGCGTCAGTATAGCACTCCGCATGGCGCAAGGGAATGCTCGCGCCTAGTCGCCGAGGACCTGCCACGCCTGGCGAGCGACCTCTTTCATCTCCGGGTACGTCGCGCGGTCCACAATATCCTCGAGTGGGAGCCATGCGTAGTCGTTTACCTCGCGCTTCTCCGGCGTCACCGTGGCGGCGTCGGGAACGCGGCAGAGGAAGTACCGCACGGTTTTGTTGGTCCGCACCCCGTCGCGGGTGAACATGTAGGTTACCGTGATGGGATTGTCTTCGGTGAGCTGGCCCACGAGCCCCGTCTCCTCGCGGAGCTCGCGGAGCGCTGTGTCCGTGTCTGCCTCACCCTTTTCCTGCTTCCCTTTCGGGAATTCCCAAAAACCGCCGCGCCGGAGGATCATGAGTACGACCACCTCGCGCTCGCGTGTTCGCCGAAAGGGGACGCATCCACATGCATGAATCTCCATAGCTCTACTGTACACTACGGACGGACAGGGAGGAAATGGAGGGGGTGGGACAGTGGGTGAGGAGAGCGACAATCAGGACTATGGACCATGGACAATAGACTATGGAAATTATGCGTGTGTCGTAGTCTCTATTGTCTGTAGTTTGTTGTCTCGTCCGTCTCTATGGTCTTTTGTCTATCGTCCTGTTACCATTAGCCTGCTACTCATACCGCAGCGCCTCCATCGGGCTCTTGCGGGCAGCGCGACGCGCGGGGTAGATGCCGAAGGCGAGCCCGATCACCATCGAGAAGCCGAGCGCGCCGAGCGCAGCCCCGAGGGGGAAGGAGAAGGTCCATGCGAGACCCGACCACGCGTTAATAGCGAGGCTCGCCCCGTACGCGAGCATGCTCCCCCCGAGCACCCCGACCATGCCCCCGAGGAGCGTGAGGAGCACCGCTTCGCCAAGAAACTGCGCGAGAATGTCGCGGTCGGTCGCGCCAACCGCCTTCCGGAGGCCGATCTCACGCGTCCGCTCCGCGACCGACACGAGCATGATGTTCATGATACCGATGCCCCCCACGAGGAGTGCTATCGCGACGACCCCCGAGAGGAAGAGCGTGAGTACGTCGAGGATGGTGCCGATCTGCTTCATGAGGGCCTCGGGGGTGCGTATCTTGAAGTCATTCGCATCGCCGAGATCGAGACGGTGGAGCTCGCGGAGCGTCGCTTCTGCGTCGCGCGTCGAGCGCGTGAGGTTCGCCGGATCGTCAACACGGATGATAAATTCGAGGAAGTGGTCGGTACCGGTGAGGTACGTCTGTGCGGTCGTGTAGGGCACGAAGATAGACTCGTCGAAGTTGACGAAACCGACCTGCCCCTTCTTCGGCAGCACCCCGACGACCTTGAACTTGTGCCCCCGAATGGTTACCTTCTCCCCGAGTGGATTGTTGTTCCCAAAGAGCTCCTCGACCACCCGCGCGCCCACAACCGCCACGAACGCTCGCTCGTCAATCTCCTCGGCCCCAAACGATATCCCCTGCTCCGGTGCCGCGTCGAACACGCTCGCAAAGAATGATGCGTCGCCGCCTATCGTCTCCGGTTGGAATGTCTCGCTCCCGTACGACACCGACCCGGGGACCACGACGATCGGGGATACCGCGATAGCGTGCGGTACGTTGGCTCGTCGCTCAAGCGCCCGGAGGTCTCGCTCGCGTAGCGAGTCGGAGAGGAGTGTTTCGGCGATCTCATTGGGACCCTTGACCTCGCGCCCCGCTTGCACGACAAACACGTCCGCCCCCAAGCCCCGTATCTCGCCGAGGATGAGCTCTTTGGTTGAGGCGCCGAACGAGGCGATCATGAGCACCGCCGCGACGCCGATAGCGATGCCGAGGAGCGTGAGAAATGTCCGCCCGGGCTTGTCGGTGACGCCACGGTAGGCGAGCTCTGTGGCATGGAGGTACCTCATACGGTGAGAATGCCGTCGCGCACCTCGAGGTGCCGCGCGGCGTACGCTGCGATGCGCTCATCGTGGGTGATGAGCAGGATGGTGTGGCCGAGGGTGTGGAGCGTCTGGATCACCTCCATGACACTCGTCCCCGACGCGCTGTCAAGGTTGCCGGTCGGCTCATCCGCACAGATGAGCTTCGGCGCATTGATGAGCGCGCGAGCGATGGCGACCCGCTGCTGCTCGCCGCCGGAAAGCACGTATGCCTCGTGGTCAGCGCGATGCGCGAGCCCCACCCGCTCCACCGCGCGCCCCGCCCGCTCCCGCCACTCGCCCCGCGGCACCGACGAGTAGTAGAGCGGCAGGTACACGTTCTCGAGCACACTGTGGTGGGGGAGCAGGTTGAACTGCTGGAACACAAAGCCGATGTCGGTATTGCGCACGTGGGCGAGCTCATCGCTCGACAGGTCCGACGAGACTCTGCCGCGGAAGCGGTACGTACCGGCAGTTTGCTGATCGAGAAGGCCGAGTATGTGGAGGAGTGTGGACTTGCCCGACCCCGATGGCCCCATGATAGCGACGAACTCGCCCTCGCCCACGGTAAAGCTCGCCTCGCGGAGCGCGACGGTACCGTCTCCGTACGTCTTCGCGAGGCCCTGCGCCTCGATAAGTGGAAGTCCCATGGCTACTCCTCGACAAAGAGAACCACCTCTTCGCCCTCCGTAAGTCCTGACACGACCTCGACCGAACCGTCCGACCCGTGGAGCCCGGTCACCACGTCGCGCTCGACGAGCGACCCACCGACAACCACGCGCACGTAGGTGCGCCCACCAGTAACGAGGACGCTCCTCGCCGGTACGGTGAGGACATTCTGTCGCTCAGAGGTCGTGATGTCCACGTCAGCGGTCATGCCCGGGAGCACCGTGCGGTCGTACGACGCATGGTCGAGCGCTAGGGTGGTCTTATAGGTTGGCACGCCCTCGCGCACCGTCTCCGAGCGGGCGATACGCGCGACCGACCCGGTGAATACCTCGCTGCGGTCGAATGCATCAAACGTGAGCGTCGCCCTATCACCGACCTTCACCTCAGCGATGTCCGCCTCGGGGATGTAGAGCTCGACCTCAAACGCACCCGGGGTGAGGAGCTCGAGCACGGGTGCGTAGGGGGCAACAGATTCTCCGAGGGTGCGGTCAATACGGCTTATCATACCGGTAAATGGCGCACGGAGCACCGCGTCCTCCTCGCGCGCTGCAGCGGCGGCTGCGGCAAGGGAAGCTGCCCGCGTATCTGCTGCCGCACCACGCTCTGCGGAAGACGTTGGCGGTGCCACCGCGAGCTCGTACGCTGCACGTTCTGCGGCAGCGTGCGCTTCGGCGTTCTCGAGTGCACCCGATGCGCTTGCAACATCGCTCCGCGCCGTGCTCACACCCGAACGGGCGCGGGCGATTCCTGACTGGAACGTATCATACACCGTCCCCTCCTCGCTCCCCGACGGCGTGTACCGATTGACCGCTGCCGCGAGCGCCCCGAGGAAGGTGTCGATGGTGACAAGGTCTGCAGCAACCGCTCTCATACTCGTCTGGTCGGCTGGTGTCGAAACGGCCGCAATACGGCTGAGCGCCGCCTCGGCCGCCGCGTACCCTTCGCGGAGCTCCTCGCCATGGTCGCGGGATTGTACGACGTACCTCGTCGTACCGTACTCGTACGTGATGCCGAATGCAGTATCGGGTTCGGCAAAGAATGGCGCCGCATCTCGGTGGAGCGCTCCGTCGGCGAGCGTCCACGCACGGCTAACCGCGGTCTCGGCGCTCTGCCGGGCGACCGCGACCGCTCTCTCGGCTGCCGCGAGCGCCCCGGCATGTGCCGCAACGTCCTCCGGCCGGTGGGTGAGCAAGCCCTCGTACGCCGCAGCAGCGCTCGCGGCACGGGCTTCCGCCTCCTCACGGAGGAGCGAGGTTTCCTTGCTCTCGAGCTGCGCCAGCTCGGCGCCCGCAGGCACGATGTCGCCCTCGCGCACTGCAAGCGCCACAAGGCGACCGCCCTCGGGGAAGGTGAGCTCGAGACGCTCGACCGGCTCCGCGTGGCCCGTTGCACTCACGACGTGCACTACACTGCCCTCCCCTACCTGCACCGATTCGTACCGAGGCGGCGGAGGGGTACGCACATACCACACAAGGGCACCCACGACAACGAGCGCCACCACACCGTACACAACACGACGGGCTACCATGTCCCTAGTATACGACATCGTGGTGCGCTATGGCTGCCCCCTATGCACAGGAGTACACAGTCGGTGCCCTTAGTGGTACCCAAACACCGCAGCGAGTACCAAATGCTCACCCTCGGCACGAGCGACTACTGTCGCCCGCACGAGGGATGCTACGGTGTGGCTGAGTGTCGCAAAGAGCTTCGCCTGGTCGTATACCCCCGCTTCACCGGATGCGTGGAACCGCTCGACGCACACACCTACATCAGGCACCCCGACCGCGCGGAAGACGAGCTGGTAGCCGTCGGGAGCCGTCGCCGGTGTGCCGGTGACCTCTACCGCGGCACGGTACGGCACGCTCGCAAGGAGAAACTTTGCGAGTGCCCACGTGAGGAGGCTCGCAAGGTCTGGGTCACCGGTAAAGAGCCGCCCGTCGGGCGCACACGACACCGCGAGCGCAACGCCGTGGCGCTCATACTGGGCACGGAGCGTTGCTGCCGTCTTCCCCACACTCTCCGCGAGCGCGACTTGCCGCTCCGTCCCCTCGTACGCCCCCGCGAGGACGAGGCTCGCGACGTGAACGTGCTTCGTGAGCACGATACCGAGCTGCGCAGACTCGGCGACCTGCTCGAGGTACGTCACCCGCTGCGTCGCGGCAATGCCCGGGCGCAGGAGGAGCTCGGTCTGCCACTTGATAGCAGTGAGCGGCGCGAGGAGGTCGTGTGCAATGACGCCGAGGAGCGCCGCGTGAGGGTCGCGCTGGGGAGGGGCGTCAGCCATAGCTACGACGCGGGGGACATGTGTCGCAGCACCGTATCAATGACGACCTCGAGCGAGGTGTCGGCTTTGTTGAGAAACACCGCGTGATGCTTCGTCGCCTCCATCCGCAAGCCCCCTTCGCCGGAGAGCGTCGTGAGCACGACAACCGGTGTCGCGAGCCCCGCAGCACGGAGGTCACCCAAGACCTGCATGCCATTCTTGCCCGGCAGCATCACGTCGAGCACGATACAGTTCGGCTCGTGACGACGCACGAGCTCGACGACACCGGTTCCCTCCCCGGTCTGTACGACGTCCACCCCGTTCTCCGCGAGCCGGCTTGCGATGAAGGTCCGCAAGGGTACATCATCCTCCACGACGAGGACCCGCTGCGCACGCTGCTGAAATAGTTTGCTCCAAAATCCCATATGATGGTTTAGGACAGCTTCCCCCTCACTGCCTGCACAATGTCGTCGAGCGACGTCGCAGACTTGTTGAAGAATGTCGCATCGAGTCGATCGGCATCTTTCCGCAGATCCGCGGTGCCGAGGAGGTTCGAGAGGATGACGACCGGCAACGTGCCCCCGCTCCCCCGTATGTCCTCAAGGAGCGAGATGCCGTCCTGGATGGGGAGAATGAGGTCGAGCACGAGCGCGTCAGGGGTATGCTCCGCGATGAGCTTGAGCACCTCATGCGGATCACCGGTCTCGAGGACCTTGTACCCGGACTCAGTGAACTTATCGGCGAGCGTCGAGCGAAGCATGACGTCGTCCTCGACGATGAGGACCGTGTATTTCCGTGATAAGAAGTCCATGAACGACATACGCGAGCATGCACAGCCTAGGGCCGTACCCGTATGGTACCGTAGCGGTACCCCTGCAGCAAGGGGCCTCTGCACAGGAAGCTACGCAACCTGCCGTCGCGCCCGGGCACGACCCGTTTCCGTGAGTTGCTGCTTCCGGAGGCGCACCGAGCTCGGCGTCACCTCGAGGTACTCGTCGTCCGCCATCACCTCGAGCCCGAGCTCGATGGTGAGGAGCTTGGGCGGCACGAGGCGAATCGCCTCATCGGCGCCCTTGCTCCGCATGTTCGTGAGCTGCTTGCCCTTCGTGGGATTCACCACCATCTCGTCCCCCTTGCTCGTGTCACCGATCACCTGCCCTTCGTACACCTCGACGTTCTCTCGTATGTACAGCGTCCCCCGTGTCTGCAGGTTGTCCAGGGAAAAGGCGAGTACCTTACCCGTCATCTGCGAAATCATGCTCCCCGCAGCACGCTTCACCAGCTCGCCCGCGTACGGCTTGAAGCCGACGACGCGCGACGCGATGATGCCCTCCCCCCGCGTGTCCACGGTAAACTGGTTGCGGTAGCCGAAGAGCCCGCGTGTCGGCCCCTCGAACACGAGGCGCGCGCGCCCCTCATGCGTCTGCATCGAGAGCATCCGTGCACCGCGGAGTCCGAGCTTCTCGATCACCGGCCCCTGAAACTCCCCCGGGACGTCTACCGTCACCTCCTCATACGGCTCGCACCGCACCCCATCCACCACCTTCTCAATGACCTTCGGCTGCGACACCTGCATTTCGTACCCCTCCCGCCGCATCTGCTCGAGGAGGATAGCGACGTGGAGCTCGCCACGCCCACGCACGACGAACCGCTCGCCACCACCCTGATCGAAGTCCACCCGAAGTCCGACATTCACCTCGAGCTCCTTCTCGAGCCGCTCGCGAAGCTTTCGACTCGTCACGTGCTTCCCCTCGCGCCCCGCAAACGGGGAGTCATTGACGAGAAACGTGAGCTCAATCGTCGGCTCGTCTACTGCTATCGAGGGGAGGAGCGGAGCGTCGAGGGTGTGCGAGATGGTCTCCCCAATGAAGATGTCGGGGAGGCCGGCGATCATCGCGATGTCGCCCGACGCCACCGCATCGGTCTCGACCCGCGAGAGCCCGGAAAAGGAGAAGAGCCTCGTAATCTTCCCCTGTGCCTGCGCCGCCTCACTCCGCGCATAGACCATATCCCCCACCTTGAGGACTCCATCGTAGACACGCACGATGCCGAGCCGCCCGAGGTAGTTGTCGTACGCAAGGTTGAAGGGCTGCGCACGAAGCGGCAGATCATCGTGCCCACTTGAGAGCGGCACATGGGCGAGGATGAGGTCGAGGAGCGGCGTGAGGTCGGTCGAGGGGTCATCCACGGTTCGCTTGGCGATACCCTGCCGCCCGATGGCGAGCATTGTCGGGAAGTCGAGCTGCTCGTTCGTGGCGCCAAGCTCTGCAAAGAGGTCGAACACCTGATTGTGTGTCCGGTCAATGTCCGCGGCTGGCTTGTCTATCTTGTTGATGACGACAATTGGCCGATGCCCAAGCTCGAGCGACTTCTTGAGCACGAAGCGCGTCTGCGGCATCGGGCCCTCCTGGGCATCCACGACGAGGAGCACGCAGTCAATGGAGCGTAGCACCCGCTCCACCTCGGAGCCGAAATCGGCGTGCCCGGGTGTGTCGACGATGTTCACCTTCGTGCCGCGGTAGGAGCACGCGGCATTCTTCGAGTAGATGGTGATGCCCCGCTCCTGCTCGAGCGCATTGCTATCCATCGAGACTCCCTCGCCGACCGCGCCGGTCTGCCGCAGCAAGGCGTCGGTGAGTGTCGTCTTCCCATGGTCGACATGAGCGATGATGGCGATGTTGCGTATGTCCATAGTATGCGGCCGTAGCGCAGCCGTGCAGCACCGCGGCACCACAGCACAGTGCTGCATTGTGCCATGCATTTCATTGAAACACAAGCTATATGACGCGCGCGGCCTCCTCGACCGTCGTCACCCCCGCGAGCACCTTTGCGGCGGCATCCATCTTGATGGTCTGCATGCCGTGGGCGATGGCGTAGTCCTGAATCTCAGTAAGCGACCGCTGGTCAAAGATGAGGCTGCGAAGCGTGTCATCGAGGATCATGATGGAGAAGATGCCGATCCGCCCACGGTACCCCGAGCCACCACACCTGTCGCAGCCCCGTCCGCGGACGAACGTCGCGGCGTCGGGAGCAATATCGAAGTGGGTGAGGTGGAGCTCCTGGGGCATATACGGCTCCTTGCACGCATCGCACGTCCTCCGCACGAGCCGCTGCGCGATGATCGCGTTGATGCTGTGGGCGAGGATGCTCCGCGGTATGTCGAGCTCGAGGAGCCGGGCAATGGTGCCGATCGCGGTGTTTGCGTGGATCGTTGAACCCACGATGCGGCCCACGAGCGCACTCCGCACCGCATACTCGGCAGTGTGCGGGTCGCGGATCTCGCCAACCATAAGAACGTCGGGGTCCTGGCGTAGGACGGACTCCATCGCGCGCTCGAACGTGAGCCCCCGCTCCGGCCGTATCTCGCACTGTCGAAGCCAGTCGAGGTGGAACTCAATGGGGTCTTCGAGCGTGACAATGTTGCGTTCCTCGCCCCGAAGCTCTCGGAGGATGGAGTAGAGTGTCGTCGTTTTGCCCGAGCCCGTCGGCCCGGTGACGAGGAGCATACCAAACGAGGTGAGGAGCGCCTCACGAAGGCTCTTGAGCACACCAGCATCCATACCGAGCTCCTCCATGGAGAGGAGTGTGCTCTGCCGATTGAGCAGACGCATGACGATGACCTCGCCGTTTACCGAGGGGAACACCGACACCCGCACATCGAAGTACTGCTCGCTGCCGGCTGCACCCGAGTCACCTACCTCGGTGAGCACGAGCTCAATGTGGCCGTCCTGGGGGAGCTGCCGCTCGGAGATATTCATGTCGGCGAGCACCTTGATAGTGTTGAGCGTCGTTGCATACTCCTCGGACGGACGAGCGGTGAACTCACGAAGGAGGCCGTCAACCCGAAAGCGGATACGGTACTCGTGCTCGTGCGGCTCAATGTGGATGTCGGATGCGCCGGACACAATGGCCTCGTTGATAATGCCGCGCACGAAGAGCACCGCATCGTGGTGTACCTCCGCACCAAGCTCTCGCTGCGACTTAGGGCGTATCTGCGCAATGGTGCGCGGCGCGTCTGCCGCAGGACGTATCGGCTGTACGCTGCCGGAAACACCCCAAGCTTCCGCGCGCTCCTCAGGCGTCGTGACACTATCGGTGGTTGGATTGTAGCGAAACATACATGGGGCGATGTGTGTACGCAGTATACCAAAAGGTGCACCCACGCCGCTACCCAAGGTCGGCGAGGAGCACGTTGAGGGTGCGCTTTGTTACCCCCGACACCCGCCCGATACCCGGCGCCCGACTACCGAGGCAGCCAATGCCCTGATCACACTGGAACCGCGCAAGAGCGAGCACAAGCGAGAGGTCGAAGGTGTCGCTCGACGAGAAGGCGAGGTAGCCACTCGCCGCGAGCACGCGGCGTACGAGGAGCACCTCGGGAGAGTGGGTGCCGAGCGTGAGCGTCTTGGTGATACGCGCCGTGGTGGTGCCCGTCGGAGCCAGGGGAACGCACGACACCCAGGGGGTAGTCCCTTGGGCACGGTAGAGCTCACGCGCGTACCCGAGGTTGCCGATGAGCGTCGCGAGGTCGTACCCAAGCGCTCGAGCCGGGGCGAGGTGTGCTTCAGCAAACTGAAACACGCCGATCATGGTACCGCCAGCGCCACCGCGGAGCACCGAGCCATCGGCAGCGGTCTGCCGCAGCCCCGACTCGCACCGCGCTATATCCACCATGACCGGGGCATCGGGCATGAGCGCCTGTATCGCCCGCGCCACCTGCTCGGGGGTGGCTGCCCAGCTCACGGAGGGCATGAGGAGTGCGATGAGGAGGAGTGCTGCAGGTTTCCGCACCATAGACGGTAGTATAAACCAGTGCATGAGAATACCACAACCGCCCCACACGAGCGTAGACGAAGCCTCTCAAACAAGGCACGGGCAAGGAAGTGCGGGGCGTAGGAGACAACGAGCGTTTCCGCACGAAGCACGGCACGGTATGTGGGTATTTTTGCTCTGCACTACTCAAACACCACCGAGAAGCGGTACATTCCCATCGAGCAGAGGCCCTCGAGGGTGCCGTGTGCCTTGTCGGCGGGCACTGGCACCTCGCGCACGCCATTCGGCCCGAGCACCGCTTCGAAGCCGAGCGCGGGGATGACGACGGCGGAGGAGCAGTCATACGTGCCCTCGGTGTGCAGGCGGATAATCGTGCTGGTGCCAGCGACCGCCTGCGTTGTCCGGGGTGTGTACCCGCCACGGGCGACGATGTCCACGTACTGCACGCCGTCCTCCGTCGTTGCCGAGGCAACGCGCGGCGGGTCGGCGCGTTCTGGCGTACTCGCGCGAGGCTTCTCCGCCCCATACCACACAATGCCCGCGGCAATGAGCACGCCGAGCGCAACTATGCCTACACCGATACGCTGTGATGGTTGCATACGAAGTAGAACACTATACGCCAATAATACCAAGCACTCGGAGCCCAAGAAAGCCATTCACGAGTGCGAAGCCGACGACGAGGAGCCCCGCTGCCTTGAAGAATACCCCGCGGTACCGACGCTGTGCGAGGTTGAGCGAGCCAAACGAGAGGAGAGCGAGCACCGGCAACGTCCCGAGCGCGAATACGAGCATGGTGAGCGCGCCGGTGAGAAAGCTCCCACTCCCGAGCGCAGCGACCTGCATCGCCTGGGTAAATCCGCACGGGAGGAAGAATGTCGCTGCACCGAGGAAAAGCGGTGCGCCACGCGTAGCTCCTCGCATTCGCGAGAACCATGCGTGTGGCATGGTCGGCACGCGCACACCGGGTACCTCGAGGAGCTGCAGCCCGAGGAGGAGCATCACCCCACTCACCACGACGCCGAGGACCGCACTCCCGTACACACCGAGCCGCACGACACCGCCGAGCACCCCAAGGAGCCCACCAAGCAGCGCAAAACCGACAAGCCGCCCCATGTGGAAGAGTGTCTGCTCGCGGTACCCACCTCCCGCCCTACCCTCGGTGGCGGCGAGTGAGAGTACAAACCCGCCGACGACCGCAAGGCACGTCGAGACCGACGCCACGAGCCCGACGAGGAGTGCGGTGATAAGCGAGCTTCCACGCCCGGCGAGGAGCGACGCCACGCCGAGGCGATCAAGTGCAAGGAAGCCGCCAATGACGAGGAGTACCGCGGGCACCGCGATGAGCCACTCGCGTACTGTGCTCGTGCCACCCCCGCGTGTGCCCTGCTCTGCTGAAAGTGCATACCCCTGCGCTGCAACGAGCGGCGTAAAGAGTGCCGCAAGCTCGGCTGAGCTTTCACCTCGGCTGGTGCGGAACGTCACCGTGCCGTCAGCGAGCATCACACGCACGTCTTCCATGCCTGCCTCAGTGAGCGCGTCTCCGACGAGGATGGTGCACGCGGCACAGTGCATGCCGGAGACATACAGAGTGTGCTTCGTGGGGGGGAGGGTGTGGGGAGCGGAGTTTGTGGTGTTCATAGGCGAGCAGCCTTGAGGCGAAGTGAGTTGGTAACAACCGACACGCTCGAGAGCGCCATCGCTGCCCCCGCGAATGCGGGCGAGAGGAGGAGGCCGGTCAGTGGGTAGAGCGCGCCGGCGGCGAGCGGTATGCCGACCACATTGTACACAAATGCCCAGAAGAGGTTCTGCCGTACGGTGCGCATCGTGGCACGCGCGAGGGAGACCGCGTCTGCGAGGCGCGTGATGTCGCCCTGGAGGAGCGTGAGGTCGCTCGCCTCAATGGACACGTCGGTGCCGGTCGCCATCGCGATGGAGACGTCGGCGGCGGCGAGCGCGGGAGCGTCGTTCACCCCATCGCCCGCCATAGCCACTGTGCCTTCCTTCTGCTTTTGGCGCACGAGTGCGAGCTTCTCATCAGGCAGCATACGCGCTGAAACCTCACGGATGCCCGCCGCCTCCGCCGCAGCGCGGGCCGGCCCCTCGTGGTCTCCGGTTGCAAGTATGACGCGGAGGCCCATGCGCGTAAGCCGCAGAACCGCCTCTCGCGCACCCGCCTTGAGTGGGTCGCCGAGGCCGAGCGATCCCGCATACACCCCCCCGCGCGCGACGACGACCGGTGTGTCCCCCGCATCAACGAGAGCCGCAAGTGCGCGCTCCGGCACCGGCACGCCGAGCGTTTCGAGGTACTCGGTCCGCCCTACCGCAAAGCGCACACCGCCGACTGAGCCGCTGACCCCATACCCGGGCACGGAGACAAAGTCCTCTGGGGAAACGTCGCGCGCCCCCTCACGCTCGGCGTACGCCACGACAGCTCCCGCGAGGGGGTGCTCCGAGCGCCGCTCGAGCGCACGGAGTGCAGCGAGAAGCTCCGCACGGTCCATGCCGGGAGCAATGTCGAATGTGTGCACCGTGGGCTTGCCCTCGGTGAGCGTGCCGGTCTTGTCCACGATGACCGTGCGCACATGGGCGAGCGCCTCGAGCGCTGCGGCGTTCTTGATGAGCACCCCGTGCGCCGCACCTTTCCCCACACCAACCATGACCGCGGTCGGCGTCGCGAGGCCCAGGGCGCACGGGCACGCAATGACGAGGACGGAGACGAGCGCGACCACCGCCGCGGGGAGCGCTTGCCCAAGGGTCGGTGCGCCGAAAGCAAGCCACGCTCCAAAGGAGAGGAGCGCCACTGCGAGTACCGTCGGCACGAACACCGCCGCGACACGGTCCACGAGCTTCTCGATGGGCGCCTTCGAGCCCTGTGCATCGCGCACGAGCTCGACGATCCGCGCGAGGAGTGTCTCTTTCCCTACCCCCTCGGCACGCATCGTGAAGGATCCGGTCGTATTCACCGTACCTGCGCGGACCGTGCCGCCCACCGAGCGATACACAGGCACCGGCTCGCCGGTGAGCATTGCTTCATTGACGTCGGAGCCACCTTCGATCACCGTACCGTCAACGGGGATGCGTGCGCCGGGCTTCACGAGCACGTGGTCTCCGTGCGCCACCTCATCAAGGGGGATCGTCTGCTCTCGCCCACCCCGCACCACAATCGCCTGCTTTTCCTGGAGGCCGATGAGCGCGCGGAGTGCATCGCCCGTGCGCGCTTTCGCGCGTACCTCGAGGTACTTCCCGAGTGAGACGAGGCCGATGACGACAATAGTTACGTCGTAGTACGTGACACCCGTATCAAGGTAGGGCGCGAGTGTCTCCTCAAATGCCGAGACGACGAAGCTGTAGAGGAAAGCGACAACCGTGCCGATACCGATGAGCGTGTCCATGTTTGCGACCCGATGGCGCACGAAGCGCACGATACCGGCAAGGTAGGGCCTCCCCGAAACAGTGAGCACGATCGTCGCGAGGACCGGCATGAGATGGTGGACGAATTCCTCGGCAACCTCCCCCATGGCTGGCAGGAACGCCGCTCGCACGAGCATCTCCCATGCCATGATGAGTACCGAGACAGCGACAAGCGGCAACGTGACACGCGTCTCGGTACGGAGTTTGTCGAGGATAGAGTCGGTGTGCTGCTCTGGGTTTTCCTGTGCCGGCGCTGCCTCACGGGAGACAAGCGCATAGCCGTACGGTGCGAGCGCCGCGGAGAGCTTTCCGAGCGCCGTCACCCCTTCATCGAAATCAACCAGGGCGGTCTCCGACCCATAGCTCGCCGAAACCGACCGTACGCCTGGCTCCTTCCCGAGCTTCTTCTCGATGACCGCTGCGCAGCTTGCGCAGTGCATGCCGGTGATGTTGTACGTCTGCTTCATGCGGAGTGGAAAGTGATAAGAGGAAAGAGGAAAGTTGTGGGAGAAAGAGTGGGACATTGCGGTAGCGAGAATACCTCCTACTTTTTGCCGCCTTACCGCCGCTTGAGCTTGTACACCTTCAGTATCTCGGCTTTCGCCTTCTCCGGCTTACCCGCCTGCACCTGCTCGATCACGCAGTGCGCGAGGTGCCCCTCAAGGAGGAGATCCTCGACGTTCGAGAGCGCCGCTTTCACCGCAGAGGTCTGCGTGATAACGTCAATGCAGTAGGCGCGTTCCTCAATCATGCGCTGCAAGCCCCGCACCTGCCCCTCAATGCGCTTGAGGCGATGCATCAGGTTAGTGTTGTCGTGCCCGTGGTGCATAGCGCTAGTATATACCCCCCCAGGGGTATGTCAAGCGCCCGTAGGCACAATGGCTGGCTGCCGAGGGCGCCGTGCCACACTTCCACCTACCTGCCTTCCTCTTACCTACCGCCTCACTCACTCGTTACCCCATCGAAGTGTTCCTCGCGATCATCTGCTTTCGTACGGTGCACGGTCCCATCCCGATGCTCGGGCGGCGAGTAGATACTGTAGAGCTTGAGCGGCACATCACCGGTGTTCCGCACGTTGTGCCGTGTACCAGCGGGCACCACGACCGCCCAATCTGCGGTGACGGCGTGTACCGCGCTATCGAGTGTCACCTGCGCGCTCCCCTGTTCAAAGCGGAGAAACTGGTCGAGGTGGTGTACCTCCTCGCCAATCTCGTCTCCAGGTTCGATGCTCATGAGCACGAGCTGGCTGTTGCGCGCTGTGTACAGCACGCGGCGGTAGTCGGTGTTGTCGAGTGTCGCTTGTTCAATATTGAGGAGGTACCCGGACATACGCTTACTCTACGCCCCCTCCTCTCGCTCCGTCAACCCGACGATATATTTCCGGAGTGCTTCGATGAACCCGCGCGCATCGCTCGTCCCAAGCACGATACAGGCAACCGGTCGCACGACCGTTCCAACACGCAGCTCAAACACCGCAACCATCGTCTCCCGTGCGGCGTTCGTCTTGCCGGTCTTGCCACCTATGAATGCAGGGTAAGCGGCGAAGTGGTTGAAGTTGCCGAGGTCGTGGATCGTGGATGTGCCAAACGCCGGCACGCCCCGCCCTGCCGTCACTGCAAGCGCCTGGGGTCGGTAGGTGAGGAGGTACCGGAGGAGCACGGCGAGGTCCTCCGCAGAGGACACATTCTCCGCACCGCTCCCCGCGGGGTCCACGAATGACGTGTCGCCCAAGCCAAGCGACGCCCTGCGGCTCTCCATGAGCCCGGTGAACGCGTCTCGACCGACGCTCTCCGCGAGCGTGAAAGCCGCTTCGTTCGACGATTCCCCGAGGAGAGGCCCCAGGAGGTCGTAGCCGCGCACCGATTCCCCTGCGTGAAAGCGCGGCTTCGAGGTGTACACGATCGCAGCAGCAGACACCACCATCTGCTCATCGAGCGGGAGGTTCTCGAGGGCGACGAGCGCCGTCATGAGCTTCGTGAGGGAGGCGATGGGAAACGCGCGGGTCGTCGTTGCCCCTGCAAATACGTAGCCGCTCGCAAGGTCCACAGCAAGGTACGCACGCGCTTCCTGCGGAGGCGCGAAGGTGCTCCCCACGGTCGGCGTACTCGTCGCAAGCTTGGTCGCCGCACGCACGATGACCGGCGTGCCGACAGTGACCTCACCGAAAAGCTCCCGCGCATCGCTTGTTGCGAGCCGCACACACCCGCCTGCTGCTGCAGCCTGAAGCGGCGTACCTGAGGCATCGTACGGCCACCCATGGAAAGCGCACCAGCCCGAAAACGATATACTCCACGGGTAGTGGGCTCCCCCCACGGCACGGTCGGTCTGCTTGCCCACTACCGAGTACACGCCGGGTGCGACGCTTCGCCATGGCTCCTCGCCACCTACCGTGAGCATGCGGTACGTGCGGAGCGTCGTCGTGCCCCGCTTGAGCGAGAGACCCACACCGAGATCCGCCACGAGGTAGGGTTCCCCGTGTCGAGCGAGCTCCTCTTCCTGCATGCGGAAGGTAAGATCGAGCCGTGTGAGCACGGCGCCACGGAGGTCGCGGGGGGTGGAAGCCACCTCCTCGGGCGCGCCAGAGACGACGGCGACACCCTGCGCGACGTACCTATTCGTGGGTAGGGGGTGGTCGCGAAACACGAGCACGATACCGACACACACGCCGCAGTACGCGGCGACGTACACGCCACGAAGTGCGTGGTGCATGATTCGGTGCGACACTCCCATGCTCCTATGATGGCACGCTGCCGCACCACACCGCAACCGTGCACATAATGCACATGTCTATCGTCGCCCCACAATCCGCTTCAATACGGCGCCTTCCGCATGCAGCAGTGCTGCTTTGCGTGCTTCTCCCCGGTTGTACCCACCGAGCGTGCCGTCGCTCCGTACGATGCGGTGGCACGGGATAGCGGGATTGTAGTTGGTGCGGAGTATCGCCCCCACTGCTCGGGCAGCGCGCGCATGTCCCGCTTCCCGCGCTACCTCGCCGTACGTACGCGTCTCCCCCGCCGGTATCGCCGAGACGACCGCAAGGACTTTGTCACGGAACGTTTCCCTCGTGTTTCCCGCTTCCATATACCTCGTGACGTACTACGGACAGTTCTGTGCCTTGCGCCACCCCGCTGCGCGCGCATCCGCCTCGGTGCAGAACCACCGTTCGCCAGACGCTTCGCTCACGACCGTCTTCTCGTACGAGCCACAGCCCGGGAGGTGGTAGATCTTTTCCCCCTTCACGTTGATGTTGCCCTTGATCGTGCACCCATCCTGCGACACCGACGCGTCGGTCGTGGGGGCGGGAGTCGGTGTTGTCACAGAAGCCTCCCTGCCTTGGAGCGCTGGCGCGGGGGGAGCCACGGCTGCAGATGCTTGCTCGCATACCGCACCCCAGAGCCCCGCCCGCTCCTCTCGCGCCTGCCGCTCGGCATTCCGAAAGCGCGCTTCGTACCGCACGTCCGGCGGGTACGGGGAGGCGTGCGCAAAGCCACCGCCGACGAGTGCCTCGTTCACCAACGCGCCACCGACGTACACGTAGCGCAGCAAGCGCCCGTACCGGTCGCGGTCGGAAGTGTCGCGTTCGAGCAGCACCTCCTTCCCCCCAACGAGCTCCTTGTTTCGCGCCGACGCCTCGCGGCCGAAACACTCAACCGGCTTACTCGGGTGCACGGTCTCCGGTGTATCAATGCCGATATACCGCACCCGCTCGACCGTGCCACCCTCAAGCTCCACCTCAATGGTATCGCCATCAACGACCGCCCGCACGAGCGCGCGCTCCCTACCCGACACGTCGCCCTCGCCGGAAAGCCCCCCTGCGCCGACCGAAGCGGTCTGCGACACGCTCTTGCTCGGGGTGCCGCCCTCACCAACGGCACCCTCTATCGGGGACGGTGGTGTGGTTGATACCGCGTGCGGCTCCCCACGCCACCATCCCACAGTCCCGAGCACGCCCAGCACGAGCGCGCCTAGTACGAGCCACCGCCATGATCGAGCAAGCGCCATACCCCAAAGTGTACTCGCGCGGAAACGAGTGGCAATGCTGCTCACGGGGTACGCTCACTATCTACGTGTGCCGCACCGAGTAATTGCTCACACCCTCCGCCGCACGCTGTCACTGCGAGCCCCGCCTGTCGCGGGGTACCCCCCGCCTGCTGCGGGGATGACCGCA
>CAZMPG010000024.1:0-19005 GCA_964568345.1 uncultured Candidatus Saccharibacteria bacterium
CCTGTCAGGTGTTCGGTGGTTGTTGCAGTTCGGGGTAGAATTTAAGTATCCCCGTATCCGCCCCGTATCCCGTATCATACCCGTATCTTTTCTATCCCCGTATCCCCATTTCCAAATCAAAAACATTTTGCTCAATAGGTACCGGCTTTTGCGCGGTGAGCGATGTGCAGGTATGCTACGTGCAAGAGTTCATGAACACGCGTCTGCGCAAAACACCCGGCTGGCTAACGCCGAGTGAGAAATTACTGGAAGTGTTGCGCTAGCAATCTGAACCTGCCTTTTCAATAAAATCATATGAACAAAAGGGGATTTGTGGATATAGTTTTAGTGATTTCGGTCACCATCATTATTGGAATAGTTGGATATTTTGTTTTGCGTAAACCAACGACAGAATCAGTCAATCAACCAACACAATCAAACAACATTCAAGCACCAATTCCTTCCTCGCAAACGCAAGCCCCAACCAATATCTCAGCAACGTCACAAATACAGCCAAGTGACGAAAATACTACAACCGAGAAAGATGTTGCTAACCAACCTGCATACCTCATCTCTGCGTATTCGAAAAATGGAAAAGATTACATTGATGTCGATTATGTCGAATGGCTCCATGGCGATGCTTCTATAAAAGCACAAGTTGAGGACGGGGAATGTGTCAGTGCAAGTGAATGTTACGATTTCCCGAACGGATATAAACGAAACCAGAATCCCCTGATTAGAACATTTGAAGTGTCTCCTTCAGCTAGTATTGTAGTGGACAGCGAAATTTCAGCCGAAATAAATAAATTAGATAATACACAATTACCAAATCCGTATGGTATGAATTTATCGATTACATTCAATAAGTTCAAGGACGCCGTCTCAGTCATGGAGACATTTACAAATTACACACCGCCTTTCAAAGCTTGGAAAGCGTTCATAACTATTGATGTCAAAAGCAATGTCGTGACCAAAATTTCCGAACCATATCAGGAATAAGTACAACTGTCGGTGAGTAATCAATTTTCTTATTTTGCTAAAGAGCATTTTTTTCGAAATCGTAATTTTCCGCCAAAGAAAAAAAACTTGACAGGACTTGAATACGGGGATACGGAATACGTGGATACGTACAGTTTAGCCACCAAACACGTGGTGTAGTACTCTCCTGCCATGTAGAGCACGGGTCGCTGTTGGAAGTGATGTGTACCACTGCATCAATCGCTCACCGCACACCACCGTACGGGTGTGGCGGGGCAAGGTCGTAGACGACATACGCCCCACACCCTGCTACACTACCCTCATGGACCACGAACACCTCCGCCTCGCCGACTTCCTCTTCGAGCTGGGGACGATGCGCAAGGTCATCAGGATGCACCGCCAGACTCTCCTCACGGACGATATGTCGGACAACATATCGACACACTCGTACCGGGTCACCATGATCGGGTGGCTCTTAGCGCAGCGGGAGGGCGCAGATCCGTACAAGGTGGTCATGATGTGCCTGCTCCACGACCTCGGGGAGGTGCGGAGCAACGACCACAACTGGGTCAACAAGCGGTACACGAAGGTCTTCGACGGAGAGATCATCGAGGAGCAGCTTGGCTCACTCCCGTTTCCCGAGCTCCGGGAGCTTGCACTCGAGTACGAAGCGCGGGAGACGAAAGAGGCGATCATCGCGAAAGACGCTGACCTGCTCGACCAGGTGCTCCTCCTCAAGGAGTACGAGTGGCAGGGTAATCGGGAGGCTGCGGTGTGGCTGCACGGCAAGGGTGGCAGCGAGGGCAACGCGCAGCTCAAGAAACTGCGGCTCGATTCTTCGAAAGAGCTTGGCGCAGCGATCTATGCAAGGAATCCCTCCGACTGGTGGAACACACTCTGGACCAGCGAGAATCGAAGGGATTAGGGCGTCGAGTTTAATGCCGTCTTCAACCAACCACCAGGACGCCAGTAACCGACCTCGGGTTGTTTCCCGCTTCGCTCGTACTCGCGGTCGCAATGGCAACGGCTAGTGGTTGGTGATGGTACAAGAGAGCGTATCCCCCGAAACAGCTTGCACGTCCCGTGCGTATATCTACAATGAACATATTATCCAGGTAACCACACACAAGCGTATGGCAATCATAAAATGGGAACCATTCGGCGAGCTCGACCGCTTCTTCGACGGCTTTCCGTCGGCGGGTGTCGGGCGTATGGGCGACATGGCGGTCGACCTCTTCGAGGATGGGAACAGTGTCATTGCGGAGATGAACCTGCCGGGCATCGACCCGGAGAAGGTCGAGGTGACGGTGGAGGGCAACTACCTGCGTATCTTCGGTCGCCGCGAGGAGGAGAAGGAGCGGAAAACCAAGCAGTTCTACAGCAAGGAGATCCAGCGGGGGAGCTTCGAGCGCGCCATTCGGCTCCCAGCGCCGGTGCAGGAGACAAAGGTCACTGCGGAGTACAAAGACGGCCTCCTCCGTATCACCCTCCCGAAGCTCGAAGAGAAGCGGGCAGGGAAGGTGAAGGTGGTGGTCAAGAAGTAGTGCGGGTGTAATGAGGCTGCTGCACGCGGAAAGCGTGTTGGCAAGTTGACGCGTCGCCCAGGGGCCGTACTATGGGGGCATGGATCGGATGCTCGATTCGCGGGTGGGAACCATCTGCATCATACTGTACGCGGTGGGTACGATCGCGTCGTATTTCGTATCGTTCCTCTGTGGATCCGCGGCGTGCAGCCTTGCCATTGTCGTTCCCATCATGCCATGGGCATTCATTGCGGCGGCAGACCTTGGCATTGGTTTTCCATGGGCGGTGTACCCCATCTTCATCCTCCTCAACACGTGTGTTGCGTACGTGGTGGGAGCTATGCTTGAATGGGGGTACCGCAGGGTAGTGGCGCGGGAGCGGTAGTGTATACCCTGCATTCCTCTGCTATGGAGCGAACCACGCGCAGTGAACACGAGGGCGGCAACGCTGTTGCGCTCACGCTCCTCGGGCTCGCCGTCATGATCGTTGCGGGCGTCGCCGTACTCTATGTGACTGGGCGACACACGCCGCAGCCCATTCCCACGCCGCGGGAGGTAGCGTCAAGCACCGATGACGTTGTTGACCTACGCGCTGGGTGGAAGACATACGAGGACAGCCAGTACGCATTTACGGTGCAGTACCCGTCGGAATGGGTCGTTGCGACCGGCACCATCGGTACGGGCCCCGTCATCACGTTTGCACCAGGCGTACTCGGTGCTTCGTCGAGTGCCGTGTACCACGAAGCGGCAACCCGTGTCTCGGTGTATCCTCGGGGTACAGCCTTGTGGCCGCCCGCAGATGAGAGCGTCCAGAGCCCGGTCATCGTTGCGGTGCCGCAGGCGTCTGCTCGCGACTTCATCCTCGAGAGTAAGCGGCCGTGGGCAACGGTCGTACAGTTTGGTAGGGTACCCGGCACATGGGATCCATCCGGTATTGTGGTCGGCAGGACCGCGATAGAGGACGAAGCAATGCGCCCCTCCGGAGGGGAGGGCGTCGATACAGCGAGTTCTTCTCCGGAACGTGTCGTGCGTACGGGCTTTGTGGACCCGGCGCTGCGGGGGACGGTCGAAGAGGTGCTGCGTTCGTTCGTGTTCGCGGCGGCGGCGCCCGAGGGCGGGGAAGTTGGTGGGGGAGAAACCGCCAACATCGTCGTAGAAGCGCCCGAGCGTGGCGCAGTGCTCACGAGCCCGGTGACGGTGCGCGGGAAGGCCCGTGGGTCGTGGTACTTCGAGGCGTCGTTCCCCGTGACGCTCCGGGCTGCGGACGGCACCGTCCTCGCGACGGTCCCCGCGCGGGCTATCGGTGACTGGATGACCGACGATTTCGTGCCGTTCGAGGTATCGGTGGCGTTCGACCCCGGCACCGCGACGAGCGGCGAGCTCGTGCTCGCGCGGGACAACCCTTCCGGTATTCGCGCGCAGGATGCCTCCGCAACCGTTCCGGTCCAGTTTGCGGCAGTGGCGCAGTAGCAGAGCCCTCCTGGGGAGCGATAGGGGGATTCCTGCCATCGCTCTATAACTCAACACACCCTCGGTCGTTCGCTTCGCGTGATCCTGGATTGCTTCGTCACTCCCGCGAGTCGTTCCTCGCAGGGATGGTGAAGTACGTAAGGTTCAAAAAAGGGGGGGGCGAGGAGTTGCATCTTTCTACCGATGGCGTGCATATCCCCTTGTACCCCCTCTGCGGTACCGGGTACAATATGCGTATCGGTGCCATTAGCATAGCCTAACCCCATACTCGTATGTTTGGACGCCAAGAACGTGCGCCGGTAGGGGCTGTCGTGGAGACGGTCGCCTACTGGATACTCCTCGTCACCATCGTGCTGCTCCCCTTCGTCGCGTACACGGGGGTGGTGGTGTCGAGTGTAGGCACGAAGGTCGCCGTGAGCGGCATACTCGTGCTCGCCGCATGCGTCGCCTTCGCGATCTCGCGCATCTCCCTCCAGGAGCTCTCGTTTCCGCGGAGCATCCTCCTCGGTGCTGCGTGGCTCACCCCCCTCGCCTACCTCGTTGCAACCCTGCTTCCCGCGGGGGGGTCGCGGTCGGTGTTCGGGAGCACGCTCTCCATGGACACATTCGCATTCATAACGGTGGGCGCGCTCGTGCTCACCCTCGCAACGCTTCTCGCCACCACCCAGAAGCGGGCTCTCGGCGTGTACCTTGCGCTCCTCACCGCTTCGCTCGTGCTCGCGGTGCTCGAAACCATCCTCTTCTTCGCGCGCGATACGGTCGTTGCGCTCGGCGTGGCGCTCCCCTCGATTTCGCTCATTGGCGGGCTCAACGACCTCGGCGTCTTTTTTGGCCTCATCACCGTCTTCATCGTGCTGTCGCTCGTGCTCTTGCCGGTTTCATCCCTCATGCGCGCCATTCTTGGTGCTGCGCTCCTCGTCGCATCGCTCTTCCTTGCCGTGGTAAACCTCACCGCACTCTGGTGGGTGCTTGGCTGCTTTTCGCTCGGCACCTTCGTGTACAGCATTTCGGTGCGGTACCTAAATCCCGATGCGGTGGTGCGCGTGTCGTGGGCGTCGCTCTATGTGCTCATGCTCTGCGTATTCTTCCTTGCCGCGAAGGACTCCCTCACGGGGGCCCCGGCGCGGTGGCTCGGGGTTGGCGAGTTTGACGTACGCCCCTCGTGGCAGACGACCGCCTCCCTCGGCCGCATCGGCCTCGGCGAGCACCCCGTGCTCGGCATCGGCCCCAGCTCATTTGCCGACCTGTGGTCGCGGCACATGCCGAAGGAGATCAACACCACTGCGTTCTGGCAAGCGGACTTTCTCTACGGCGTCGGGTTCATCCCAACCTCCATCATCGCGACGGGGCTCCTCGGCGGTGTGGCGTGGCTCGTGTTCTTGGGGGTGTTCCTCTGGCTTGGGGTACGGCAGTTTGTCCTGTCGCGGCAGCGCGAGGACAGCAATGTCGTGACCTACCTACAGTTCACCTCGTTTATCGGTGCGCTCTTCCTCTGGGTTACCAGCGTCGTGGAGGTGCCATCGCCGGTCCTCCTCCTCGTTGCTTACCTCCTCACGGGTATCTTCATCGCATCGCGTACGTTTGGACAGGATGTGGCGCGGGTGCACCTCGCATTCCGGGACAACCCTCGCATTGGCTTCCTCGTGACGCTCGCGTGCACCGCGGGGATACTCGTATGTATTGCAGGAACGTACGGCTTTGCAACCCGCCTCTTTGCGGATATAACCTATGAACGGGCGCGAGTGGCGCTCAGCGAGGGGCACGATATCGCTCGCGCAGAGGGGCTCGTGCTGCGAGCTATCAGCCTTGCGCCGGCCGATGCGTACTACCGCCTCGCGAGCACCCTCACGCTCCTCAAGGTGCGCGACCTCGTTGCGCAGAACAAGCCCCAAGAAGAGCTTCGCGAGCCGCTCCAGCAGCTCCTCTCGCAGGCGGTTGACTACGCGCGAGCAGCCATTGTGCTCGATAGTGCAAGCTACCAAAACTGGCTCAACCTAGGCTCGGTGTACCAGAGCATCGTGCCGCTCGGCATCGATGGCTCCATCGACCGGTCTATGGAGGCGTTCGACAAGGCGCTTGAGTTTCGCCCCGATGCACCAACGATCTACCTCGCCAAGGCGACCCTCGAGCGGGCGCGGGGCAACGCCGAGCAGGCACGCAAGGACGTCGAGCAGGCCATTTCGCTCCGCAACCAGTACACCGACGCCATCTTCCTCCTCGCCCAGATGCAGCTCGAGGCGAACGATGCGGCGAATGCGGTGAGGTCAGTCCAGGCCATCACCCTGTTTGAGCCACAGAACCCGGTCGCTTTCTTCCAGCTTGGGCTCCTTGAGTATGGGCTCGGCAACTTTACCGGCGCTGCCCAGTCGCTTGAGAAGGCGGTGGCGCTCAACACGTACTACGCGAATGCGCGGTACTTCCTCGGCCTTGCGTACTGGCGCCTCGGCAACACCAACGCCGCGAAGGAGCAGTTCGAGGCGGTTCGCACCACGAATCCAGACAATGCGGAGGTGCGCACCATCATTGAGAATCTCTCCCAGGGCAGGGCTCCGTTTGCGGTCGCTGCGCCGAAGGACGACATCAGCGGGCGGAGTGGTGTGCCGGTTGCTGGAGCAAACGAGGATGACGAGAAGGTCCCCAGTGGTGAGGGTGCTGCGGTGACGCGCTAGCGTATGCTGCGCACCCTCGGCGCGGTGCTCTCCCGTGAGGTACGCGGTCTCCATGAGGCCGCGTACCTCGTTGCGTTTCTCACCCTCGGCTCGCAGCTCGTCGCGCTCGTCCGCGATCGGGTGTTCGCACACCAGTTTGGTGCGGGGCATGAGCTCGACCTCTTCTATGCGGCGTTCCGGGTGCCCGACACGCTCTACGCGCTCCTCGCCTCCCTAGTGTCGGTGTTCGTGCTCATCCCGTTCCTCGAGGCGGCGAGCGGGCGGGGGGATGCTGCGGTGCGGCAGTTTCTCTCGACGGTGCTCTCGTTCTTCTCGTACGCGCTCATCGTGCTCGGTGCGGTGGCGTGGTGCTTTGCGGGGCTTGCTGTGACATTCCTCTACCCCGACCTCGTGGCGCAGAGCCACAGCGAACTTACCGCCATGGTGCGCATCATGCTCCTCCAGCCACTCCTCCTCGGAGCCTCAAACCTCTTCGGTGCGTACCTCCAGCTCCGCGGGCGCTTCGTGCTCTACGGGCTCGCCCCTATCCTCTACAACGTTGGCATCATTGCGGGAGCTGTCGCACTGTACCCCCTCCTCGGGGTGAGTGGGCTCGCGTGGGGGGTAGTGCTCGGTGCACTCCTCCACCTTGGCGTGCAAGCGCCGTTTGTACGTGCGGCCGGTGTCTTGCCGCGCTTTGTTGTGCCCGACTGGCACACGGTGTGTGACGTTGTGCGCGTGTCGGTGCCGCGTGCGCTTACCCTCTCGATGCAGCAGGGGGTCTTCCTCGTCGTCGTCGCGTGTGCGGCGACCCTCGGCGTCGGCTCGGTGGCAATACTCACTCTCGCGTGGAACCTTGCCGCAGTGCCCCTCGCGCTCGTCGGTGCGAGCTACTCGGTGGCGGCGTTCCCCGGACTTACCCGGGCCTATGCGCGGGGCGACCACGCGGCGTTTGCGGAGCTCGTCTCCGGTGCGCTGCGGCAGGTGGTTTCCCTTGCGCTCCCTGTGACCGCACTCTTCCTCGTGCTCCGTGAGGATATCGTACAGGCGGTGCTTGGCTCCGGTGCATTCGGCCGCGCTGCGGTAGTGGAGACAGGCGCTGTGCTCGCGGCATTCGTCGTGTCGCTCATCGCCCAGGGGATCTCTCTCCTCCTCATCCGGGTGTGCTACGCGGCGGGGAAAACGACGCCCCCCCTCATCCGCACCGCACTCGGGAGCGCGGTCGCGGTAGGTCTCGCCCTCAGTATGGGGGCATGGCCGGGCGGTTTTTCCTCGCTCTTGCCCGGAGCGTGGGCAGCCGGTGTCGTGGGTGTTGCCTGCGCGTTCTCTGTCGGTGCGTTCGTGCAGGCGGTTCTCCTCGTCGGGTACGTCGCCCGGAACCTTGTACCGCTTGCACAGGGTAGCCTAGGGCACCTCGCGCGTTCGGTGGCCGCATCGCTCGCATGCGGGGGTGTTGCGTACAGTGTCGTACACGTGCTCGGCACTCCCTCTGGCAGCGTTGTGGCGCTCGGGCAGGGGGCGGTGGCGAGTATGGGCGGCGTCGTAGCATGGGCGGCGATCCTCGTCCTCCTCGGCGGTAGCGAGCTCGCCGCGCTTTGGCGCACGGTCCTCCGTAGGGAAGCATAGACAAGTGTTGTGTTGTGTGGTACTCTCTTTTGAGATATTTCAACCACCAAACAAAAGGAGGGGGAATGATCCCACCACAACCGAAAAAGACCGTATTCTGGTGGAGAGAAGGGACGCGGGGTCCCTTTGCTCCAGTCCAGATCCTACACCTCACCGACAGGGACCTGCGACACCTTGACCACACGCAGGTGTTTCGCGGGAACCCAGCGGGTCGGAAAAGTCACCTGCTGCCGAGGCACGAAAGCGCTGGGTACGTCGAGCGCCGACAAGCTGCGTTCTGGGAGCCGCATCTTTTTCCAGATTGCATGCGCTCGGGGCTTTCAGTGGAGAACCTTTGGAAGCATCGTCGGATACTCATCGGCGTGTACCTCTACCCAGACGAGCTGCCCTTCGTCATGCAGTACGGCACCAGTGAGGCAAAGCGGCTCGTGGCGCGGTGTCTCATGTGGGCGGCGTTTGAGTTTCGCCGCACCGATCGCGCGCTCCTCGCACTCCAGTGCCCGATGGAGCTGCGTGCCTTCGATCGGGGCAAGCTCATGCGGTTCATCGCCGAATCGGCGGATTGCACCACCATCGCCGGCGCGCTCCGGTTGGCGGAAGTGCACGAGGTGCGTCCACTCGCCCGCCGCGCTATCAAGCTCAATGACCCGGAGGGAGCGGTGCAGGTACTCCGTGCGGCGCCTGGGCTTGCGCTGCGGCATCGCCGCAAGCTCATTGATGTGGTGCGCAAGAAAGCGTGCCCCGAGTGTATAGCGCTTGCGCTCACGTACGTAAAGCTCCCCGGGGACGCTGCGTGCGAGCTTGCTGAGAAGCTGAAGGGTGACCATATGCCACTTGTTCGCCAGGTGCTGGACCTCGTGCCGAGCCTCGATAGCGGCGCGCGGGAAATCCTTGCACGCGTGTCATAAAGTATGCCGCACCTCACCGGGGTGCGGCGTTTCTGTACACCACGTGCTGCGTGGTAGAGTAGTGACATGGGCGACTGGATACGCTCGACAGCAGAGCTCGACCTCTCGATCAAAGACCCGGTGTACCCCTCGCCGCGGGATTGGCGCGACCAGGTGATCTACTTCCTCCTCATTGACCGATTCGACGACGGTACAGACCATCCCCCCTACGACGGACTAAAGCGACCGATGCGGGACATCAAGCACGGCGTGCCCTTCCAGGGTGGCACGCTTGTGGGAGTGACGAAGCGCCTCGACTACCTCCAGGGGCTCGGGGTGACTGCGCTCTGGCTCTCACCGGTACTCAAGAACCGCACCGACCCGTCGGGAGCGTTCCATGGGTATGCGGTCCAAGATTTCCTCGCGGTCGATCCGCGTATCGGCACGCATGCGGACCTTGTGCGCCTCGTCGAGGAGGCGCATGCGCGCGGCATGTACGTGATCCTCGATATCATCCTCAACCACACCGGCGACAACTGGGCGTACCGCGACGACACGAGCCCGGTATACGACCACAGCGGGAGGCAGTACGACTTCGGGTATTGGCGAGCGGCCCATCCTCCCGAGGCATTCGACCACGACGATGCGGTGTGGCCCGCAGAGCTCCAGAGCCCCGACTGCTACAAGCGGCGGGGGAGCATCGTCAACTGGTTCGACGTTGACGAGGCGATCAATGCCGACTTCCTGAACCTCAAGGAGCTCGACCTCAACAACCCCCGCGTGCTCGAGACCCTCGAGCTCGTCTACAAGTACTGGATCAAGACCGCCAACATCGACGGGTACCGCATCGACACGATGAAGCACGTCGAGGACAGTGCGGCAGCCCGTTTCTGTACCTCGATCAAGGAGTATGCAGAGTCTATCGGCAAGAGCAATTTCTTCCTCTTCGGGGAGGTTGTTGCCGACGATGATACGGTGAAGCGATACGTCGGCTCTCGCGAAGAGGGGGGGGACGTTCTCCACGCACTCGATGCGGCGCTCGATTTCCCCCTGTACTTCGTACTCGAGGAGGTCATCAAGGGTTTTGCGAACCCGCAGCTCCTTCGCGATCGGTACGCGCGCCTCCGGCACCTCTACGCGGCGAGCGAAGCGGGGGACCGGTTCGTAACCTTCCTCGACAACCACGATCAGATGGTGCGGCCGTTTCGCCGCTTCCTCCATGGAGTGCCCGATGAGCGTCAGGCCCTGCTCGGCCTTGGGTACCTCCTCACGACGCCGGGCATTCCCGCGATCTACTACGGCTCCGAGCAGGGGTTTGACGGTGGAGCTCCCCCAGGGCCCTGGAACGATGTTGCGGTGCGTGAGACCATGTTTGGCGGCGATTGGGGTGCGTTTGGGACAACCGGCATGCAGTTCTTCAACCAGGAGCACACGCTCTACCGCGCGGTGTGCGCACTTGCGACAGTGCGTCGCGAGACGCCGGCGCTTCGGTATGGGCGGTTGTACTTCCGCGAGGTATCCGAAGACGGGCGAAACTATGGGTTTCCGGCGATCGGCTGGGGGCTCCTCGCATACTCGCGCATCCTCGACCAGTGCGAGGTGGTGGTGGTGCTCAACCTGCGCGATACGCCGTATGAGAACTTTGTCACGTGTGACCACGCGCTCACGCCGCCGGGCACGCTCCTCACCGACCTCCTTGACCCTTCGTACACGACACTCGTCGAAGAGCGGGTGAATCGGGCGGTGTGCGCAGTCGCGGTGCCACCGCATGGGCTGCGGATACTTTCCAGCCTGCAGAGTAGCACCACCCACGGGGTTCTGTGATGTGTTGCGTAACCACGCAGGTGCTGCTGGCGCAAGGAGAGGCCTGTGCTATATGATGGGGGTGCGGCCGCGATACGTAACATTGTGCCTGGTATGCATCAAGACGATCAAGGTGAGAAAATAAAAATCGGTTGGTTCGTCTTTTCCTGTAGCGAGGACAGCACGATCATGTTTACCGAGCTCATGAACGACCACTGGGCCGAGTGGAAGCGTATCTTCGACTTCCGGCACGTGAAGGTCTTGAAGAAGAACAACATCTTCGACGAGTTTGACATCGCATTCATTGAGGGCGCCATTGCGAGCCCCGAGCACGAAGCACGGCTCAAGGACATACGGGGTCGCAGCAAAAAGCTTGTCGCGATAGGGGCGTGCGCGGTCACCGGCCTTCCCGCGAGCCAGCGCAACACCTTCACCGAGTCTCAGAAAGAGGCGATACAGTTCCTCGTGGACCGTTTCGGGGCATTGCCCGAGGTGAAGAAGGTTGCCGACGTGGTGTCGGTTGATGCGTCGGTTCCTGGATGCCCGATGAATACCGACCTCTTCCTGAAGGCGGTGAACGGTCTCGTTGCGGAGCTACGACCGGAACTTGCTCCGGCTTCCGCGCCTGAAAACTGAAAACTCTCGTCTCGTTTGCCCTATGCACCAACTCACCATAGACCTCGAGCACATCACGAAGATCGAAGGCGATGCCTCGCTCAGCATTGTCGTTGAGGATGGAAAAGCGACCAAGGTACAGTTCAAGACCGAGGAGTACAAGCGCTTCTTCACCGAGGCTCTGAAGGGGAAGAGCATCATGGCGGTGCCCTCGCACCTCTCCAGGATCTGCGGCACCTGTAGCAATGCCCACATCATGGCGGCTATCGAAGCATGCGAGATGGCGCTCGACATACAGCCCTCGGAGCAGACCGAGCGCCTCCGCGCACTCACCATGCACGGCCTCGTGATCCGCGACCATGCGCTTCACCTCTACCTCTTCTGCCTCCCCGACGTCTACGGCAAGGACGCATTCCTCGACTTCGACGAGAACGATCCCCACCAGCACGAGCTCCTCCACGACGGTTTCGCGGTGAAGAGTGCGGGGAACTACCTCGCAACTCTCATCGCCGGGCGGAGCGTGCATGCGATGTATCCGACGATCGGCGGCTTCGTGCACTTTCCCGATGATGCGGGGGTCAAGGAGGCGGTGCGGCGCCTCTGTGAGGTGCGCGATGCAGCCGTGCGGCTCGTGGGGGAATTCCTCCGTGCGCCGTTCCACTTCGATCGCAAGACCGACTACATGGCGCTCGTGCCGGTAAGCGGCAGCTTCGGCTACCTCAATGGCACCATCCGTACGAGCCGTGGCGTCGAGTACGACGAGAAGCAGTACCGCGACCTCGTCGAGCATGTCGTGCTCCCGTACTCACAGGCTTCCGCATATCAGTACAAAGGCGACCCGTACATGGTCGGTGCGCTCGCGCGGATGAATGTAGCGCGGGAGACGCTCCACCCGAAAACCAAAGCCTCGTGCGCCGAGGCGCTCGCTCGCTTCCCCTCGACCGATATTTTTCACAACAACCTCGCGCAGGCGATCGAAATAGTCCACTCGGTAGACGAGTCCATTGACCTCCTTTCGAACTACCCCATCGTGCACGAGGAGGTCATCAAGAAGCCGTACCGCGATGCGATCGGCATCGGCGTCATTGAGGCGCCGCGCGGTGCGCTCTACCACAAGATACACCTCGGGGAGGATGGGAAGATCATAGATGGCGAGGTGATCGTGCCGACGGGCCAAAACCAGATCAACATCGAGGAGGATGCGGGGCGACTCGTCGAGCAACTTGTCGCGCAAGGGGTGACTGACGTGGAGCAGATCACGTGGGAGCTCGAGAAGCTCATCCGTGCGTACGACCCCTGCATGAGCTGCGCGGCGCACTTTTTGAAATTAGACCTCAGTATCACGTAGTATCGGTATCCAGCGCCCCCCGAAGTAGTCCTACCACGCGGGGTCTGACCTCTTCGGTAGCCGTGGGCGGTACCCCGATGATCGTCACCTCTTCGATCTTTCCAAGTTTCTTGAGGAGGAGTAGGTTCGCGTACGCGTCAAAGTCGTGGCAGGTGACCCGCGGCGCCGCTATGAACGCGGAGAGGTCGTGGAATACGGCGACCTCGGCGAGGTTTACCACAGTGTCAATAATCACCACGTGCCGCGGCACCTCCCACTCCTCATTGGGGTCGAGTACCTCGAATGCCACATCGGGGAATGCGGCGCGAAGCGCGGGAAGGAGCCGGAGGGGGAGCGAGTCCTCGGGCAGGTCGGGGTTGCCGAAGATGAAGACGCTGGGCGTGTGGGATTGTGCAGGGTACGTAGGTGCGGACACCATATGCATAATGCGTGTGTACTTGAAATAAGTTTTGATACGAACGGTAGACCGGCAAAAGCACCCATATGTATGCAGCGTTTTGTTTTTTGTATACCCGCGTGGAGGACACGCGGGTATCTGTTAGGTCTCGGGTAGAAACACTTCAGCGACGATGGTGCCATGCGTGAGTACGAGATACCCGCACGCAAGGGGGAAGTGAAGCATGTTCACGCGAATGATTTCTCCAGTATCCGCGTGCCCATCAATTACACCAATACGCACAAACTGCACCTGCCCCACAGTAGAGATGCCACGTACTACGCCACCAATAACAGGGGTCGGCTCATTGGGGGACCGGTGTTCTGTGCGCCAGTAACGCCACACCCTTTCGAACGTAAATTCACCGACCCCACTAGCTGCCCGTGGGAAGGCTCTCTGAAGTAGTGTTGTCGTCGGTTCAAGATCTTGCACGATATGCCTGCGTAATGCGTTGTACACCTCTTTGTCAAGGGTGTTTGCCTGAAGGCGTGCGTCTAGACATCCAGCCGCATATGCGAGAAAGAAGCGGCTGGGGGTATCCGTCTTGTAAGCTCTCATTACTGTTCCCCGAATTTATCACTCTCAGCCCAGTGTCCCATACCCTGCACTACTGTCAAGCGCGATGCGGAGTGCACCGCGGGTGACACGCCGAAGGGTCTCAATGGTCGCTTCAGAAACCACCTCGCAGGGTACGTCCCAGTGGAGGGTGACGTGCTCGCCGGGCTTGAGCATCTCGATGTCGTAGTCTGCTTCGAGCCTTCGGATGACCGTCTTCTCGATAGGCTGCCCGAGCACGATGAGGCCCCCCTCCTCGACGAGTGGCTCGTATGTGAGCGTGATGTGCGGGCCGGAGACGCTCCTCACCGTACCCCAGCTCACGCGGCAGGCGTCCTTGAACGCCAGGTCGGCGACCACCTCGTCGTGGCCCATGCGCTTCGGCACGCCGAGCACGTGGTATGTGTGGTTGGGCAGGAGGCCGCGGCCGATGCGCTCCTCGAGGAGCCGGTACACCGGTCGGGGGAGCTTGTCCTTGAGCCGAAAGGTGTCGGTGAGGTGGCGGTGGAGTGCCGCCTGCTCAACGCGGCCCAGAAGCTCGTTGCCGATCCAGTACGCCTCGACGACCCGCGGGTCGAAGGGGTCGGCGATGTGGTTCTCGTGCGCGATGTGGCAGAGGTAGGGGTAGAGTGCCTCAAAGCCCATGAGGAGCTTCTGGAGGCCGAAATCGGTGAATCCCGCATTGAGGTAGTCCCAGATCTCACGGTTTGCATCGGGGCCGCAGAAGTGGAGCCGGTTCGGCCCGAATGCGTATCGGCTGCAGCGGAGGACACCGTCCATTGGGACAAAGTGTACGTGGCGTATGGGGAGCGGGCAATAGTAGAGTGGGCTATGGGGAGATATACTGGGTACATGGAGGATTTGAGGAGGAGAAAGATCGGCACAGATGGGCGGGTGCCGACGGGGGTTACGCGCGAGCTCGTTGAGCACATTGCCGACAGCAAGCACGAGCCTCAATGGATGCGCGAGAAGCGGCTCGCGGCGTACGATGCGCTCGGCACCCTCACGCTCCCGACGTGGGGGCCATCGCTTGCTGGGCTCGACCTCGACAGCATCACCTACTACCTCGACCCCGAGAGCATGGAAGCAGCCTCATGGGACGACGTGCCGCAGGACATCCGTGCAACGTTCGATGCGCTCGGCATTCCCCAAGCGGAGCAGGAGTACCTGGGTGGCGTGGGGGCGCAGTACGACTCGGGTATGGTGTACCATGCTCTCAAGGAGAGTCTCCGCGCGCAGGGCGTCATCTTCGAGAACATGGACACCGCGGTGCGTGAGTACCCCGACCTCGTCCGCGCGCACTTCATGGATGCGTGTGTGCCGGCGACCGACCACTACTTTGCCGCGCTCCACGGCGCCGTGTGGAGCGGGGGGACCTTCATCTACGTACCGAAGGGGGTCAAGGTTGCGGAGCCCCTCCAGGCGTACTTCCGCATGAACCGCAAGGCGAGCGGCCAGTTCGAGCACACGCTCATCATCGCCGACGAGGGGAGTGAGGTCACCTACATCGAGGGGTGCAGTGCGCCGCGCTACAATGCTGCGTCGCTCCATGCAGGCTGCGTTGAGCTCTTCGTGCATGCGGACGCAACGCTCCGGTACGTGAGCATCGAGAACTGGTCGCACAACACGTACAACCTCAACACGAAGCGGGCGATTGTCCGCGAGCGTGGCACGATGCAGTGGGTCGGTGGCAATATGGGAAGCGGTGTCACCATGCTCTACCCCTCATCGGTCCTCGTGGGCGAAGGTGCGCGGAGCGACAACCTCGGGCTCGTCGTGGCGGGGAGAGGGCAGGTGCAGGACACGGGTGCAAAGGCTATTCACCTCGCACCGCACACCACCTCGACCATACGGAGCAAGTCTCTCTCGAAGGAGGGCGGCGTCGCGAACTATCGCGGCCTCATCAAGGTGGGGCGCGCGGCGCGCGGCGCATCGGCCTCGCTCGTATGCGATTCGCTCATCCTCGACAGTGAGAGCGAAGCGAACAGCTTCCCCTCGGTCATGAACAAGCAGGACGACGTGGAAATAAGCCACGAAGCGACGATTGGGCGCATCGGTGAAGACGAGCTCTTCTATCTCGCGAGCCGCGGGCTCTCGCGGGACGCCGCAGTACGGCTCGTCGTGTCCGGCTTCGTTGCGCCGATTGTCGAGCACCTGCCGCTTGAGTACGCCGTGGAGTTTAACAGGCTCATTGAGCTTGAGCTTACGAGCAAACCGTGAGGTCTATGGTCAAGCGACTGGAACGCATCCGCAGAGACTTCCCCGCTTTCGTGGCAAAACCGGACTGGGTATACCTCGACACTGCCGCGACGTCGCAGATGCCCCAGAGTGTCATGGATGCGCTCTCCGCATACCACTGTGCGTACCGTGCGCCGGTGCACCGCGGCCTCTACCGAGAGGCGGTACGGGCGACCGACCTCTATGAGGGTGCGCGCGCGAGCGTCGCACAGTTCATCGGCGCTGCACACCCCGATGAGGTGGTGTTTACCGCGGGGGCGACCCATGCGTCAAACCTGCTCACCTACGCGCTCGAGCGGAGCCTGCGCCTCCGCGAGGGCGACGAAATAGTGACGACCGTCATGGAGCACCACTCATCGCTCGTGCCTCTCCAGCAGCTTGCGGCGCGTCGGGGGCTTACGCTCACCGTGGTGCCCATGCTCCCTGACCGCACACTCGACTACCTAGCAGCGGAGCGGGCTATCACGAAGCGTACCAAGATCGTCTCGGTGATGCTCGCGAGCAATGTCCTCGGGACGATAAACGATGTTGCGCGCATCGCCGCGCGGGCGCACAAGTTCGGTGCGCGTGTGGTGAGCGATATGACCGCAGCGGTCGGGCACCTGCCCGTAGACGTACGGGCGCTCGGCGTTGACTTCGCCTACTTCTCTGGGCACAAAATGTGTGGCCCCACGGGTATCGGCGTGCTCTACGGCGCGCGGAAGCAGCTTGCCGAGCTCGAGCCAAGTTGCTTCGGCGGGGGTATGGTGGAGCACGTGACCACGCAGTATGCGACGTGGGTGCACGGCAGTGGCAGGTTCGAGGCAGGCACCCCGAATGTGGCGGGAGCCATTGGTCTCGGTGCCGCAGCAGAGTACCTTAGGGCACGTGACTTATCGTACGTACGGACCTACCTCGAAGCGCTCGTTGTCCGCGCGCTTGATGCGCTCGGGAAGGAACGTGGCATCACGCTCTACGCGGCTCCCCCAGACCGCAACGTCGGCATCGTCTCCTTCACCCTCAAGGGGGTACACGCGCACGATGTTGCGGAGGTAGCTGCCAGGAAGGGAGTTGCGCTCCGTGCGGGGCACCACTGTGCACTGCCGCTCCACGCCGCGCTCGGGGTGCCCGCCACGGTACGGGCGAGTTTCTACCTTTACAATGTCCTACCCGACATAGATAGGCTCGTCGAGCGTATCGAGCGGACGCGGCGGGTGTTTGGGGTGTCGTGACTCTGTGGTATACCGGCAGTATGCGTGATGCGCTCTACCAGGCACACATCCTTGACCACGCGAACCATCCGCGCTTCAAGGGGCCCCTTGCTGGTGCGACGGTTTCAGCAGTAGGGAGCAACCCCTCGTGCGGCGATCAGCTCACCCTCCACCTCGCCATCGAGGAGGGGCGCATCGCGCGTGCCTCATTCGAGGGTGAGGGGTGCGCACTCTCCCAGGCCGGAGCTTCGCTCCTCGCCTGTGCGCTCCAGGGTATGCCGCTTCAGGATGCCTTTATGCTATCGGACGAAGCGTACGACCGCATGCTCGGCGTAGCGGTGAGCAGGGCGCGGGTGCCGTGCGTACGGCTCGCGTACACGGCGCTCCGGCGGGCGCTCGGTGAGGTGCAGGGATAAGATACTAAGTATGGAGCTCACCGATATCAGCGTCTCCGTTTCTGGCCGTATGGTGGTGCATGGTGTGTCGCTTGCGGTGCGTCGTGGCTCGCTCACCCTCCTTCTCGGACCGAATGGCTCCGGCAAGAGCTCACTCCTCCAGGCGATAGCTGGCCACCCGCGCTACCCCATCACCGCAGGGAAGCTCACGATTGCTGGCGAGGACTACACCACGCGCCCCGCCGAGGAGCGTGCCCGGGGTGGGCTCTTCTTCTCCCCCCAGCACGTGCCGCGCATTGGCGGCGTACCGCTCGCTACCTTCCTCCACCGTGTCCACGTAGCCAGGGGAGGCGATGTTCCCGACGTGCTCACGTACTACCTGACGCTTCGCGAGCTTGCGAAGCGGTATGCCCTCAGTGACACACTCCTCGACAAAGCGGTCGGAGACGGGCTCTCCGGCGGTGAGAAGAAGCTCGCCGAGGCGCTCCAGCTCGCCGCACTCAAGCCGCGGTTCGCGCTCCTCGACGAGCTCGACTCCGGCGTGGACCGCGACGCACTCGCCCACATCGGCGCCATCATCGAAGACGTCCGGAGTGGCGGCACTGGCGTACTCCTGTGTAGCCATGCCCCGGGGCTGCTCGAGTATCTTGCGCCGTCTACGGTACTCCTTATGTCGGGCGGCACGATCGTCCGTACCGGGGGCAGGGAGCTCGCGGAGCTCGTGCACCGCGAGGGGTACTGCGCCGCAACCGAGTGCCCCGTCCGGGAGGAGTGTGGAGCGCGAGACGGCGGCTAGTGTAGTGCGACCCCATCGGTCTTTTCACTTTTCTCTCCATGCTGTTGACTTCCCCCGCGCTTGCGGTAGTATTGCCCTACCGCATTGGCGCGCGTTCGTGCTGCGGAGGCTCTTTTGTACGCCTTCCACCTGCGAGAGCACGTCGCCACTGCATTTACCAATCGCGCACCTTTCGGGGTTGAGGCACACGTTCTCGCGCCCTCACCTCCGCAAGGTCTGCGCTCTAAACGCACGTACCATGGCAGAAGCATTCGATCGGTCCAAGCCACACGTGAACGTCGGCACCATCGGCCACGTTGACCACGGCAAGACCACTACGACCGCCGCCATCCTCCACGTCCTCGACATGGCGAAGGACAAGGGCTACAGCGCCCGTGTTGAGGGTGTGGACGGCATTGACAACGCGCCGGAGGAGAAGGCGCGCGGTATTACCATTGCGCTCCACCACAGCGAGTACGCTACCCCAAAGCGCCACTACGCGCACAATGACGCACCGGGCCACGCGGACTACATCAAGA
>CAZMPG010000025.1:0-18974 GCA_964568345.1 uncultured Candidatus Saccharibacteria bacterium
GGCACACAGCGTCGGTTGTGCATTTTTCGCACCGTGCTATACCTACCACCGGATACATACACCAGACGGGAGTTGTGAGATGAGTGAAAAATTGTTCGTGCTTGACACCAATGTGCTGATGCATGACCCTACCGCACTCTTCCGGTTTGAAGAGCATGATATCTTCTTGCCCATGGTGGTCTTGGAAGAGCTTGATAAGCACAAGAGGGGTGCGGGGGATATCAACCGTAACGTACGGCAGGTGAGCCGGTTCCTTGACCACATCGTGCGGGGCAAAGACCGAGCCGCGATCCAGGGAGGGCTCGAACTCGGACCCGCAGCAATAAACGGCAATGGCAGGATCGCCAACCCAACAGGGAGGCTGTATTTCGAGGTTGAGGTGCTGGATTCCAATACACCAAGCGTGGCGCAAAAGCCAAGTGCGGATACCATCATTCTCGACACTGCCCGCGCATTACAGCGCACACAACCCGACCGCCAGGTGATCATCATCACCAAGGACATAAACCTCCGCATCAAGGCTGCTGTGTTAGGTGTCGCAACTGAGGACTACTCGAACGACAGTGTCACCGATGACACGGCCCTGTTCCACACCGGTTTTGCGGTACTGCCGCAAGGACTCTGGGAGAATCACGGGGGCTCACTCGAATCATGGAAAAGAGAGGGGCGCACCTTCTACCGCTTCATCTGCCCAGACGTTGAGCAGTGGTACCCGAATCAGTGCCTGTACTTCGACGGAGGCGACGGATTTGAGGGGATTGTGCGCGAGAAACGGTTGGCAACCGACGCCGTGATTGAGCAAACCACCAATTACCGGCAATCAAGGCGCAGTGTGTGGGGTATCACCGCACGCAACCGTGAGCAAAACTTTGCGCTCAACATGCTCATGGACCCCGAAATCCACTTCGTCACCCTGGTTGGCAATGCGGGAACCGGTAAGACACTGCTCGCGCTCGCAGCCGGCCTCGCCCAGGTCCTCGACCGCAGTCTCTATCGAGAGATTGTCATGACACGCGTCACGGTCCCGGTCGGTGAGGATATCGGTTTCCTGCCCGGTACGGAGGAGGAAAAGATGACTCCCTGGATGGGTGCACTCATGGACAACCTGGAGGTGCTGACCCCAGACAACGGCAATGGGTGGAATCGTTCGTCGGGAAACGACCTCCTACGGCGCCGCATCCGCATCGCCTCGCTCAACTTCATGCGCGGGAGGACCTTTCTCAACAGGTATCTCATCCTCGATGAAGCGCAAAACCTCACCGCCAAGCAGATGAAGACGCTCATTTCCCGCGCCGGGCCGGGAACGAAGGTGGTGTGTCTCGGGAACATCGCCCAGATAGACACCCCATACCTGAGTGAGGCCACGTCCGGTCTCACGTACGTGGTGAATCGCTGCAAGGGATGGTACCGCAGTGGGCACATCATCCTGCAACAGGGAGAGCGATCGGAACTCGCCGACTTCGCCAACACACATCTGTAGCAGGTATCATACTACCCCGCGCCATTGAGAGCTGGCGCGGGGTTCTTTCGATGGCATAGCTCACCGCGTATCGTGCGTCAGCGTGACCGACTCTGCCACCCCCGCCACACTGAAACGCGTCTCGCCGAGCACCTGCCCGCGCTCCGTCTCGACGACGCAGCGCCATTCTCCCTCAGAGAGGTTGCGCATGATCGTGTAGCCGCGGTACCCGCCATCGCGCCCGCCCTGTATCGTGAAGGGGATGCGGCTCTCGCGCACCCACACCCCCCGCTCATTCCGGTGGAGCCATGCGTGGTAGATGTCGGTCGTGATGCGGGTTGGCGCAAAGACGGCACTGAAGCAGTACGCCGCTTCGCCCGGCGCACGGTGGAACATCTCGCTCGTCTGTCGCCACACCTCGTACCACGCGCGTGGCTCGTACGTGACGTCGTAGGCTCCCTTGCTCCGCACGACGCTGTGGAAGATACCTATCTCCTTGAGTGCGAGCGGTACCGGCGGCATGATGTTGGTGAGGTAGAGCGCATGCCACACGATGAAAATGCCGCCTATGGTAAGCGCGAGGTGCTTGACGCTGTGACGGTACACGTCGGGAAAGAGGCGCATGATACCCTGGAGCATGAGCGAGATAAGGAAGAGGCTCAGGATGCCGCTCGTGAAGAACACGCCGGTCCCCACAGTGCCCACGACGACCGGCACGAGCATCGCGGCGTACGCGAGGAGCGCGAAGTAAAACATACCGACCTGGAAGACGAGCCGATCGTACCGACGCCGCAAGATCTCGTTGCCCACGAAGAGGACAAGGAGAATGCTGAGGAAGAGCCAGCTCGTCACCATACTCGCGCTCTTCGTGTAGAAGATGACCGATCCCGAGAGGAGGCCACCTATGGGGAACTGCACGAGTACGGGAAGCCAGGAACGGTACCGGCGGAGGCTGCGCGGCGCCCACCGCCCCGTCTCGACCGCGTGAACGAGGAGAATGCCGAGCGCGGCAGAGAGGAGGTAGAGGATGAAGACGGAGTTGTCGTAGAGGAGGTCGATGCGGGTGAACGTGCTCGCATCGAGGACGAAACCGCACACGAACGAGATCACGGAGATGTGCCGGCGGAACCACGCGACGGTGCGATGTTCGATGAGCTGCATACGCGTATCGTACCACGGCAGCGTGTCGAAATGTGTGTACGAAACACCGCGCCCAAGGCGCGGCACTCCCCTTAGCAGCTCGTGGTCCTCGGCGCCGAGGGGTCAAAGGGTATGACCTGGGTGGGTGGCGCGCCCTGGAGGGGACGCCACAAGTAGGACGTTTGAGGAGCGACCTGCACGGGAGGTTTTCCTGCCTCTCCTGCCGCCCCACCACTGGTGTCCGGGGGTTGCTGAGTATCGAGAACCTCATCACCCCCATAGGCTACTACAAGCAGAAAGCCGATGATGAGGACACCTGCCATCGGCCCCCATTTCCACGCAATTGAGATCATGTGAACCTCCCCCCTGACGGTATCTGGAACAAAAACCAACCTTTACTGTGCCTGATATCCCTAAGGAGTGCAAGTGCTGCTCACCTCCATTTACCGTGATTCCATAATAAACCGCATGGTTGCTTGGCCCAGATAACCGGTTGCCCGTGTCAGCCCAAGGGGGCGCAAAACCTCCGCTGCGTGCGCATCCTGAAATGTACGGAGTGCTGCGCGAGTCTTTGCACCAAAATATAGCGTCTCATGCCCTGGTGACCCTGGTCCCTCGTGTGCAAGAGGATGCCCGTGTGTATTGAGGAAGACCTGCAACTCACGCACATCTTCACCAAAACTTCCCATACCAAGCTCACGTGTGAACTTTGGCACTGTTGTGGTGGAAGCACCGGTCGTCTTGCCCTCTTCAAGGCCCCGCACCGCACTCCGCGCATCATCCGCGCGAGACGGTGGGATGATGCCAAGTGAAATGAGGAGATCGACAAGCGCGCGCAGCGATTGTGGGCTTCCCCGTACGGGCTGCGTAAACGCCCGAGGTGCGTGGTGGGGTCTCACTCCTACGTCACAATTGTGACAGGGGCCGCCACCCTCCAAATCAGGGGTACTCCCGGCACTACCCAGCACCTCCTGTTCACTACCACCGGTGGTCGTGTTCCCCTCCCCATCGGTTGCCCGTAGGTAGGCAGCATGTCCCTCAGCCAGAACACCCGTCGGGCATGTAAACGCCTCCACCGCTTCATCAAACACACCGTCCGCCGCAGTGCACGAAGTCCAGGCCCCCCCAACCCCATCGATTTGGAACGACACCATGGCAACCACACCCGCCGCATCGGTCGCCACACCCGTCACCGACGAACCGCCGTGATAGGCATCCGTGACGATTGTCGGGGGAGTGCTGTCGCCCGACCACTGAACGACATTACGATTGCCATCGGGAGCGGTGAACGACCCGCCGGCAGCAACACGTCCTGGGTAGGTTGCAAGCGCATATACCGAACCTGCCAGAAGAGGGTTAGCAAACGCGGTGTCAAGGAAACCGGTACTGGTTGCCACGCGCGCCATAGCGAAGCTACTCGTCGTCCCCACGGTAGTAAACATGCCACCCAGGTAGAGACCTGTCGTATCCATTGCCAGACTATGAACATCGCCATCTGTATCGGGATCGAAATCGGGATCTGCGCTGCCGGTGGTGGGAGATATGCGCGCAATGAAGTCACGGCCCGAACCGCCGATCGTATGGAACGATCCCCCAACATACAGCAACCCATCCGCCACGAGGAGATTGAACGGGTCACCGTCTGGGTCTGCGTCAAACCCAGCATCTGCAACCCCCGTCGTGGTCGCCAGCTTTGCAAGGTGCGGACGCATAAGACCACCAATCGTATTAAATGCACCGCCCGCGTACAAGCTGCCGCCATAGAGAACGAGTGACGACACCGCGTGACTCGCGTCTGGGTCAAAAGTAAGATCGAGCGTGCCGGTATTTCGATCGAGCTTTGCCGCTCTGTTCCTCGCCTGTCCCTGCACCGACATAAACGTTCCGGCAATGTAGAGGTTGGTACTGTCACACGCGATATCCTCAACGGTACCGGGGATTATTCCAGCATCAAAACCAGGCACAACCGCCCCTGTGTCGGCATCAAGTCGTGCGACTCGAAATCGCGTCGTGCCATGCAGGTCGTCAAACGCACCTGCTACAAAAAGAGTGCCGTCGCAGAATAGGATTTGCTGTACACTGCCGTTCGGTACCGGATCGAATCCGGCAACCCCTTCACCTGTTGTTGCATCGAGTTTTGCGAGGTAGGGACGATATAACCCGTTTGCGATACTGAACGCCCCACCCACAAAAAGGCTAGTACCGTCACGTGCAAGCGCATGTACCGCTCCAGCAGCGAGCACATCGAATGATGTGTCGGTACTACCGGTCGCGGTAGAGACGCGAGCAACGCCGGGGAGTACTGCGCCGTCCACCGTTTGGAACTCCCCGCCAAGGTAAAGGTATCCGCCTTCCACAAGGATGGTGAGTACCTGTGGTGTATCAAGTGGATTCGGATCGAACGTAAGGTCTTCGGTACCGTCTACTACCGCGTACCGCGCAACGCCAGCAAGTCCACCGAGGTATACGTACCCACCATCTACCGCCACACCGCGCACCGCGTTCCCCGGATCCACGACAAATGACCCCGAGACTGCACCATCCGCCGTGGCGATACGCGCAACGTAGTTTCTTGGTTGTCCCCCGACGGACCAGAAATCTCCCCCAATGTAGAGGTCTGTCCCCGATACAATGACCGAACGTACTGCGTCAGTCGTATTCGCGACAAAGCCGGAGTCGGCAAGACCTGTTTCCTTTGAAAGTTTCGCGAGATTCGCCCGCGCCTCACTGCCAGCTTGCGAAAAACTACCTCCCACGTAGAGCGCTGTGCCGTCGCTCGCAAGCGCATACACAGTACCGTCAATGTTCGCACTAAACCCGGGGTCAACAACGCCCGTTGACGTTGCGACCAGTGCGAGAAATGTTTGACCGACGCCGCCCACGGTTGAAAATTCGCCACCAATCACGAGTCCGTTCGAAAGGAGGGTGAGAGCCCGCACCGTACCATCCGGCGCTGGGTCGAAACCCGGGTCGACCGTTTTGTCGGACAAGAGGTGTACGAGATTCGTCCTTGCCACACCCCCAACGGTGCTGAAGCTTCCACCGACATACCACCCCCCCACACCGTCAGAGACTACGGCTTCGACATACCCCGCGATCGCCGGCCACACGGGGTCGCGATCGCCATCGGTCGCATCAACCACGATGCCACTCCCCGTATACGGACCCACATAACGAAAGCCACCACCAACGTAGATGTTCCCTTCCCCATCGTACGCCACGGCGCCCACTCCATCATCAGTACTCCATACATGCTCATCAAGCGAGTACGAGGCATGTGCTTCATGGTGCCACACCTTTCCCGCACCGACGACACTGAAAAGGCTCATGAGTACGGCACACAAGTACCGTGAGGCTCGGTACATATGCACACCGGAGGCGCCGTGTACCTTCATGTGTGTCATGTGGGTGTGTCTTGGTCCTTCGTCGAAGCTACATCACCAAGACGCTGACCACCGCGTACTGCACTCGCGAAGAGCCCGATGATGACGAGCGCTGCCATACCCATACCTGCCCAGGGAACCCACGGGTTTCGCTCGGTGAAGCGGCTCTCCGTAGCGTCGCACGCATCGCCCACCCCATCGCGGTCGGTGTCGCGCTGGTTGCGGTTCGGGAGCGTTGGGCAGTTGTCGGACGCGGTAACGACACCGTCGTGATCGAAGTCATCGCACGCATCGCCCACCTTGTTCCCATCCACGTCACGCTGGTCCTGGTTTGCAATCTGTACGCAGTTGTCTCGCTCGTCCGGTACCCCGTCGCCGTCGCTATCCGCAGGGACGTAGCCCGGGTTTGAGCGCGGTGGCGCTATTGCTTCGACGGTGCGTGCGTGAATCCGATCTATCGAGAAGTCTCCCGCCACAGTGCCGTACGGGCGATCAGGATCAAGGTAGACGGTGTACCGCTCTCCCGGCTGAGCAATGAGGTACACGCGATCCTCCTCCCCACCGGGCGCCACCTGCTGCGAGAATTGGGCGCCGGAGAGGCGCACCGGCTGCACGTACTCGAGGTCGACCGAGAAATCATCGCCCGTCGCTTCGGGGAAGGTGACACTCGTGCCGGTAAGCTCCCGACGAGCCACGAGGGTCGTGGTGCCCACAGCAACGCGAACGTACGTAGGGAGTGCGCTATAGGGCGCGAGCATAAGCCGAAACGCCGACGTCGTGATCGGTCCCGCAAAGGTAAACCGAAGCTGTGCGCGGTTGGGCGCTCCCTCCACAAACGGCAGATCGATGGTGGTCTCGGGGTTGGTGTCCGTAAGCTCAAACGCCGGAATCGGCGCCGACGGCCCGCCCTCGAGGACTGCGGTTACCGGTGTCTCATGCGCGACGCGGAAGGACTCGACAACCGCCGATGTGAATGCGCCCGTCCCCTGCTGCGCCACTGCGCCATCGCTCACGGGAGACATGCCCCGCACCGGTACCACGATGAGGGTTGGTACTACGAGCCCCTCCGGGGCGACTTCGAGGACGTACCGAAATACGCGGGTGTCTACCTGCTCCCGCGGCGCCCACGAGGGGCGCGCGCCCTGTGGACTCTGTGCATGCAGAGTGCTAGCAAGGAGCACGGCGGCGAATGCGAACAGGGTGATGAGGTGTCGGTGCATACGTGTGTCGCTACTGCTGCGGAGGCTGCGCCTGGCGCTCCCGTACCGCGCTCCGCTCGAGCCATGCAATGATGATAAAGAGTGTCCCGATGCCGATGAACGTCACGACCCTTCCGGCGAGGCTCAGCATCGCCACCTCCACGAGGAGGAGCCGCCCCACCACGAACGTGATGAGAATGCCCGCGGCGGTGCGCCGCCAGCGCTCACCCGTCTGCTTGCCGGTCATGTAGAGGTAGGCTGCTGCGAGCGTGTAGAGGGTGAGTGAAATGAAAGTACCGCTGTCTCGCGTCGCTGCAAGTGCATGGGGCACGAGCCAAGCAAGTACCGCAGCGTAGCAGCCGGTAACCGTGTACGCGATGTGTGCGGTGAATGTGCATATGCTCTTCCCCTCGTTTCTAAAGAGGCTGCCGACGAGGAATGCCGTGAGAAGCGCGAGGAGGAGTACCGCCGCGTGCTCGTGGAGAACACCGGTTCGCCACTCAGGCGCACCCATACTCTGAAAGGAGAGCAAAATCGGTATGAGCGAGGGGGACATGAGGAAGGGGACGCTCTCCACACGCCGCGTGATACGGTACCCCACGACGAGGAGGAGTGCCGCTTCGATGAAGGCTGCGATTGTGAGCACGGCACCCTCGAGCTCGAGCGCAGTCGCCACGCCGAGAAGCGCCACCCCAACACCCGCATACGCGTAGAAAAACTCAATCGCTGCACCGGCATGCACCGCACGGTACGCACCACCCGCAAACACGATAGCCCACACGGCGCAGAGGAGGCTCTGCCAGGCGGGGTCTGCTGCCGCGAGGATCCACACGAGGAGGTGGCCACCGGAAAGGAGCGCCACGGCGAGGTCTGCGGTCTTTACCTTGCTCACCCGCATGCCGACCACGGAAACGAAGAAGTAGAGCGCCGCGAAGCCGAATGCAAAAAGGAGCCCGGTGTCGGCAACGTCCGAGAAGTGATTGATATCCACCGCATAGGGCAGACCGTAGAGGAATACGAGGGCGTACGAGAGCAGTACCACCGGCCGCCAACCCGTTACCGCAGCGACCCACACCGCCCCGAGCGAGAGCACAAGGAGGTACGTCATGAGACCGGCAAGCGATGGCTCCGGGCTATTGGTGAGGAGTGGCGCGATACCCGCGAGGAGGACGTTCGCGTGCGCGAGGCTAGGACGGCGATACTGAAGCGCAGTGAGCCCGAGGAGGGCCGCGGTGCCGAACATGCCAAGGAGTGCGATGAGTGGCGTGAAGAGGTCGTAGAGCTCACGCGCCGCGTAGAGCGTGAGGATCACCGTCGCCGCGCCCACGACCATGAGGGTACTCCCCTGGGTTGTGTACGTGCGCATGCGCCGGCTCCCGATGATGAGCACGAGGGCTCCAGCACAGAGACCTATGGTGACACGCCCCAGCTCGCCTATCCAGGCCTGCGCTACCGCGAAGCTCACGAACCACCCCATACCGAGAATCACGAGAAAACCACCGAGCTTCATGAGCCAGTCGGTGCGACACCAGGCAATGAATCGCTCGAGTGTATTCGGCTCAATCGGCGCGGGTGGTTCTGCCGCAGCGTGCGGTGAGGTCATCGTCTTGTGCTCGAGGGGTGCCCGTGGCACATCCTCACGGGCGACTGTGACTCGTGGTGCTGCGTGTGTAGCATCATCACCCACGGCGCTGCCAAGCGCAGCTGTAGCACGCTGGAGGTACTGCTCGATGTGCTCCACTCGCCGCGTGAGGCTACTCGTACGGAGGTACAGAGAGATTCCGCTGAACAGCGCAACTACGAGAATGATGAGGAATTCCATAGGGCACTACCCCTTCATACCATCGGATACCCACAGTACGATGGGCACCCGTATGGGGGTATTCACAAATTCACCCGTCACCACGACGCTGCCGGTATACTTGCCGTATGCGAGCCCCGTTGCGTGCGCCGTTACAGGAATCACAACTTCTTCGCCCGCACGCAATGTGGGCATGACCATGGTGAGTGCACTGAGCGAACTCCTAGAGAAACCGACCGCAAATAAACCGGTTCCGCTCTCCACCCGCACCTGGTACGCCGCCGTATGACCGGTCTTGTTGATGAGCTTAAGCCCCTGGGTCTGTGACGGATAGTACCCCGTGGGCGTGGACGAAAACGTGAGGTGGTCAGGCACGGCACGCATTGTTGCGGACGTATCCTCGCGAACATTGAGCTTGATGGGGATCCGTACTGGTGACTCTGCAAAATCCCCCGCAAGGAGCATGGCAGCGCGGTATATGCCCACGGGGAGACCCGTGTGATCCACCGACACTCCCATCCCCATGACACCCTTCGGGTCAACGTGTAACACTTCCTTGGTGTATCCGGTATTGATCCATGCGGGCTGTTCCCCATCAAACGCTATCTGGTACGACAACGTTTGGTTCGTCGGGTTCTTCACCTCAAAATAAAATTGCTCATCGTCCCCGACCCGATTCTCGTTCACAATGCGGTCGAACGAAACGGAGTCTGCAGTTACCTCAAGCACGCCGTCCCTGGTATCAGAAGGGAGTACGGTGACTTTTGTCCTCTCGGTTGTGCCAATTCTTTCTTGATCCGAACCAAACGCCACCACATCAAAATAGAACGTCCCACCCACGGGGTCTGTGTACCACTCCCGCCAGAGAAAGGGGTTTTCTCTAACCGAAATACGCGTCTTTTCACCACAACCAAAAGAAGCTTTCGCCTCTACCGTAGACCGATCAGACGGACACAGGGTGGTAAGTGTAAGGTCTGTGACCTGAGGATTGTTAATTTGTATTTTGTAGGTCACCCCTTCACCCGAACGGATGGTGGTATCTGACACGGTGACCGTGACAGGACGCGCATCGACAATCTTCAACACGACACTGTTGCGCACACTAGTGTCGATCGGCATATCTGGATTCACTACATAAGCGGTAATGCTGTCTTTGTAGTCTGCATCCTTCGGAAGAAGGAAGCGGAGTGATGACCCATCAAGGGCGACCTTGGTGGGTGTGATGCGGTCTACCGACGCGCCATCAACCCCAACGTACGCGTCGGGAGCGAAGTTTTTTCCCGTGAACGTGACGCGTGTCTCTCCATCGAGCGGTACGGTCGAGGGATCTACAGAATAGATAATCGGACCCTTATACGGCGGGGGTGTGACGGAATCATCGACAAAGTTCACCGTGACGCTGTCAACCGCAGGTGGCACCTTGCCACTACTTGCACCACAGGTGAGCGTGTAGCTGGCTACACCTGTTTTCTCATCCCCTACCAATATCGACTCGGAGCCACTCACCCCCTTTCTTCCATTCCAACTTGTAGCACCCAACGCAGTGACCGCATTACCCGAAGCAGTACAGTAGTCCGCGTTGGTTGAGTGCCATGAAAAGGTCGCGTACGAACCTCCGGGACGTGAGAGCGGACCGTCAGAACCATCTATAGTAAGGTCGACGGTTGGTCGCGCGATGCACATGCGCACCAACCCGGCGCGTGTCTGGGCCCCCACCGCTCCGTACCCGGTCGTCGCCGGCGTGCCTGAGGTCACGATGCCTGACTGGGCCTGGAAACGCTGCACCGCACGCTCGGTTGCCGCATCGAAGTACCCGGACACCGCACCCTCTGGGTAGAGGCTCCTGTCCGCCGCGAGCGCGCGCTGGAGTGTGGCTACCTCCGTGCCCCGTGAGCCGAGCATGATACGGGGCCCCTGCGAGGGCATGCACACCACGCCCCCTCCCGTGCTCCCGGTACCGCCGGCACTTCCGTGCTGCGCCGCGAGTGCGCGGGCCGCATCCACCTTATCAGGCGCAATGATGTCGAGCGCAATGAAAAGGTTGACGATGTCTGCGATGGTGAGCTCGGCGGCACGTACCTGTGGCGCACCCACTATTGCAGCGCTGGCACAGAGCACGCTGAGCGCTGCCCCAAACAGCGCACGACGAAAGCAGGTAAGATCCATACGTATGGTATAGAGTTAACGAGTATGAGCACATACTACACCATACGTACGTCATCCGTCTCCCACCTTGTACACAGCAAGCGCTGCGCGAGGAGCAAACCTACCCAAATACCTCCGGTATCGGGTGTGCCTCGGCAAGTGCGCGAACATCGGCGCGGATCGCCGCCTTCTTCTTCTCGTCGTGCCGCGCCTCCAGGGCATCAAGCATGAGATGCGCGACCGTCGTAGCCCCGTCCTCCCCGAAGCCACGGGTGGTCATGGCGGGCGTGCCGAACCGGATACCCGAGGGATCGAGCGGTGGGCGGGTATCGTCGGCGATGACGTTCTTGTTTACCGTAATACCCACCTCGTCGAGCACCACTTCCGCTTCCCTGCCAGAGACCCCGAGCGAGCCGAACACATCGGCGAGGATGAGGTGGTTACTGGTGCCGCCACCGATCATCCGCACGCCGCGCTCACGAAAGACGCGCTCCATCGCTTTCGCGTTCGCCAGGATAGCCGCCGCGTACACCGGGAAAGAGGGTCGGAGCGCCTCACCGAAGCAGATCGCTTTCGCAGCGACAACGTTCATGTGCGGGCCTCCCTGGAAGCCGGGAAACACCGCCTTATCAACCTTTTTCGCGATCTCCCCATCCTCCCGCACGAGCACCATGCCGCCGCGCGGGCCCCGGAGGGTCTTGTGCGTCGTCGTCGTCATGAGGTCGAAGCCCGCAGCGAAGGGGTTCTTCGCGACGCCGCCCGCGATGAGCCCTGCGATGTGCGCAACGTCTGCCATCACGATTGCCCCAACCTCCCTCCCGATCGCCACAAAGCGGTCGTAGTTGAGCTCACGGCTGTACGCGGAGAAGCCCGCGAGGATGAGCTTCGGCCGCTCTCGCTTAGCGACCTCGCGCATGTTGTCGTAGTCTATCTCGCCCGTATCGGGGTCCTTCATGTTGTAGCGCACGAAGCGAAAGACTTTCGTCATTGCGGTAACCGGATGCCCATGGGTCAAGTGTCCCCCATGGGAGAGGTCCATCCCCATGACCGTGTCGCCCGGCTCCAGGAGTGCGAAGTAGGTCGCTATGTTTGCGGGCGCACCGGAAAGGGGCTGCACGTTTGCGTGTGCGCAGCCAAAAAGCTGCTTGGCTCGCTCAATAGCGAGCCGCTCCACCGCATCGGTATACTCCTGCCCGCCGTAGTAGCGCTTCCCCGGGTACCCCTCCGCATACTTATTCGTCAACACGGAGCCGAGCGCCTCCCGCACCGCGCGCGAGACGTAGTTCTCGCTCGGGATGAGCTCGAGCCCCTCGGCCTCGCGCCGCTCTTCGCCCGCAAGTGCGTCGTACACCGCGCGATCTTGTTCATGTATCCGGGAATAGTGGTCCATACAACCACACCAGCATACCACGGAGCACTACGCGCCGTGGAGCGCCTCGTTGTACCCCCCCGCAGCGGTGAAGGGCGCTTTGATGGTGCGCTCCGGCTCGTACCCCGACAGGTGCACGTGTTCTGGCCGAAAATCATCGAGCTCGCGCACCGACTCGTCTACAACAAGCGACGGGAAAGGGTGCGGGGTACGGAGGAGCTGCTCTCGCGCTGCGTCGAAGTGGTTCTCGTAGAGGTGCACATCGCCAAACGTGTGGACAAACTCGCCCACTTCCCTGCCGAGGACCCGCGCAATCACGTGGGTGAGGAGCGCATAGCTTGCGATGTTGAACGGTACGCCGAGGAAGATGTCGGCGCTCCGCTGGTAGAGCTGGAGACACACCTTTCCGTGCTTTATGTTCACCTGGTAGAGGTTGTGGCAGATGGGGAACCGCGCGCCCTTACCCGGCTGCGCCATTGCGTAGAGGTACGGCGGGTCCCATGAGGTGACGAGTGTGTTGTGGGCGTCCGGATCCTTGCGGAGCTCGTCAATGACCCACCCGAGCTGGTCGACCGTCCGTCCACCGGGAGCGGGCCACCGCCGCCAGAGCTCGCCGTAGATGTGGGGCAGCTCGCCGTGCATTGCAGCAAACGCAGCATCGCTTGCGATGCGGCTCACGAATTCCTCTTTCGAGAGCGCCGCCGCCTGCCCTGCGGCGACGAGCTCGCCATATATCCGGTACGGGTAGTCATCCCAGATGTGTACGTCGTTATCAACAAGGTACTTGATGTTCGACTGCCCTGAGAAAAACCAGTAGAGCTCGTAAAGTACCCCCTTAAAGTACACCCGCTTCGTGGTGAGGAGCGGAAACCCTCCGCTGAGGTCGAACCGTATCTGCCGCCCAAAGAGGCTGTACGTCGCGACGCCGGTTCCCTTGTCGACCTGCTTCTCGCCAGAGTCGACTACCTCACGGAGGAGGGAGAGGTACTGGTATTCGGGGTGTTGCAGAGTGTCCATGGCTACTTGCTCTCACCCTTCGACGGCACGAAGTGCTGCGAGTTTTTCCCATCGTACCGACCGACCACTTCGTACGACTTCGACGCCGGGCTCTTGAGCTCTGCAAAGAGGAGCTGGGCTATCTGCATGCCTGGGCGGAGGATGATGGGCACGTTGTTCGTATTCACGAGCTCGAAGGTTGGGTGGAAGTAGTGCCCGGGGTTGAAGAGCATCGCGGTGTTGTGGACGACGAGGCCCGCGCGGGCAAGGCTCGACTTTCCCGAGAGGAGGATGAGGTGTTGCTCATTCGCGCCAATGTATTCGCGCTGCTTTGCGAGCACGTTCTCGCCCGGGTGGAGCAAAAACGGCTCGCCGTCTTGGATGGTGAGCTTGCGGGTGTTCGGGTAGCCATTTCGGGCGGGGTCTATCGCCGTCGTCGTGTGGCGGTCTATTACCTCAAACTCATTATCGAGCGTCACGTCGTAGCTTGCGACCGAGAGCTGCTCACGGTGGAACGGCTCGATGGTGATCTCCCCCGCTTCGCGCGCCCGCTCGATGTCGGTATCCGAAAGAAACATGGTGTGTGGTACTGAGTATCCTAGAGCACGGTAAACGTTCGGTCGGTCCCGTAGTACTCCGCCCAGTGGTCGTTGTAGTAGGCGAACATGCGCTCGAGGCGGTCCTGGGGGAGCTCGACGAGGCCGAGCTCAGCCATGAGTCCCCGGATACGACCCTGTGCTAATGCAACCTCTGCGGGACTGTCCACCACCTCCTCGAGCTCGGCGACGTACCCATAGCCAGCGTTCCGATCCACGGTGAGGTGCAGGCCACGCACGCGGTACTCCTCGCGGTCGCGCGACCACTTCGCCTGGTAACGGTAGCCCGAGCGGAGCACGCGGGCATCGAGCTCGTCGATGCTGTGGCTAGGTATGCTGCGCTCCAGCTCAATGCGTGCGACACCGTTCTCGCTCGTTGCATCATCAATGCTCGCCTTGAGGACGAGGAGCACCGCATCGTCCGTCCTACGGGTGCGCACCGACACGCCCCGCCCCGCCGCAATGCGCGCGAAGCCAGCGCGGTCTTCCTCGCCAAGGAGCGACGCGACCTCGTGGTACAGGTCTAGAGCACCACCACCGGTGAAGTAGTGGTTGAGCTGGCTGCCGGTGCCGACGAGAATGTACTCGGGGTCAAGGTGCGGCAGGCGCTGCCGCAGTGCTACCGCCGCCTCTGCCGAGCCGAGCAGCGACTTCACCTCGACCTCGTACGTGTCCATGGGTGGTAGTATAACGCTCAGCCCGCAACGGCGGAAGTGGTGACAGGGAGCGCAAAACGATGTAGCCTAGGGGAACTGGGGACGAAAGAAAAGAGGAAAGAGAAAAGAAGCGCTGCGCCTCTTTTACTTTTTTTACTTTCCACTTTTCTCTTTCCACTTTTCTCTTCTCGTCCATGCCCCGTATCACCCTCATCGCCGCACTCGGCGCCCGCACCCGCGCGATCGGCAGAAACGGCAAGCTCCTCTGGCACCTACCGGGCGACCTCCCCCGCTTCAGGGCACTCACCCTCGGCCACCCGGTCGTCATGGGGAGCGTGACGTTTGCGTCTATCGGGAAGCCGCTCCCCGGCCGCACGACGATCGTCCTCACGAAGGACCTTGCGTGGGCGCACGAGGGGGTGATCGTCGCACACACGCTCGACGAAGCGCTCGAGGCAGCGACAGCACGTGATCCGCACGAGGTGTTCGTGGCAGGCGGCGGCAGTGTCTACGCACAGGCGATCACCCGTGCCGACCGCCTCCTCCTCACGCTCGTCGACGACGATACCGAGGGCGACACGTTCTTCCCCGACTGGCGTACCCGCTTCGTCGAAACAGCGCGCGAAGAGGCACCAGGGCCACCCCCCTATGCATGGGCGACGTACGAACCCCGTAGTGGTACACTGTAGCCGTATGCAGCACCTTGAGCGTGCATCACTTCCTGTCGAGCAGCCTCTCCGCATTCCAAACGTGGACGAGGAGGCGCGCTTTGCAGCGCTCGAGGATACCGGGGGTGGCATCCTCCGACTCCAGGGCGAGGAGGGACGGGTAAGCGACGGAGAGGAGTTCCTTGATGACGAAGACTGGTGTCTCACGAGCCCCCACTACTCCGCATACCTCCATGCAGGGAGTTTCTCTGTGGGGCAGACCCATGCGACGCTCCTCGCCAAAATGCAGCGCACCGTCACAGGATTTACCCCGGTACCAGAAAACACCTGCTACCGTCTCTGGAACTGCCGCACCCACGAAGTGGAGCATGTGTCGTACCGGCTCTTCGAGCACCTTCGACCAACACTCATCCAGCGTGTAGTACCCCCTGCACCCACACTCCACTAGGCTGCCTGTCCGCTCATCGCCACGCCAAAGAAGTGCTGTTGGGCGGCGCCGGTGCGCTGGAGCTTGTGCCAGCGCGTCGGGGTGCCGTCGGCTATCTTGAGGACCACGAGGAGCACGATAGCCGAGTACACAAAGAGGTACACGAAGCGCTGGAACGGCACGAGCCACACAGAAGGGCGCGATGCTTTCGGCTCATGGAATAGCCCGAGGTATGCGTAGAGTATGTCTACTGCGGTGAATACGAAGAGGAAGAACAGCATGTTCGGGTGCGTCGTGCCGAGGAGCGTCCCGAGTATGATGGAAAGATTGAGCGCGAGGGCGACGATGGGTACGAGGACGCTGAACGTGACCGCGTACGGAAGGGCAAACCACCCCAAGCGGAGTGCGCGGTCCCCAAAAAGGTATGCGCGGTACTTGTAGAGGCACTGGAACGTCCCGTACGTCCAGCGCAACCGCTGGAGGTAGAACGAGCGGATATTCGACGGCGCCTCGGTGTACGCAACCGCCTCGGGCACATACACGACGCCATAGTTCCTTCCGAGGAGTGCGAGGGTGAGGTCCTGATCCTCGACAAGCGTTTCGTCGGAGTACCCGCCGACCGCGTGGAGCGCTGTGCGCCGCCACGCGCCGACCGCCCCCGGCACCACATGTACTGAACCGAGCGTCGAGATCACCTCTTTGTCGATATTCTGCCCCACGAGGTACTCGAGGAGCTGGTACCGCTCGAGCGGCTTCCGCGCGAGCGCTGGCACCACCTTCCCCGCGGTGGCACCGATACGCGGCGCGGAGAAGGGCCGGATGAGGGCGTCAATGCAGTCGGGCGCGAGCACGGTGTCGCTGTCTATCGCCACCACCACCTCGCCCTGCGCCACCACGAGGCCAAGGTTGAGTGCGGAGGATTTCCCTCCATTCTCCTTCGCAACAACCCGCACGAGGGGGTATTGGGTAGCTACATCCCGAGCAACCGCGAGCGTAGCATCGGTTGACCCATCGTCAATCACGATGACTTCGTCGGGCACTCGCGTATTCCCAAGCACCGACATGATGGTTGCGCGGATGTTCTCCGCTTCGTTGTAGGCGGGGATGAGCACCGACACCGTCCCCGGAAAGGTCGGCAGGCTGCTCACCCCCTCGCGCCGCCTCGCCACAAACAGCCACACGAACACGGCGATGCGCGCTACCGCGAGCATGCTTACGAAGACGGTGAGTACCTCGATGACGCTCGAAAGGTGCGCAACCGCGGCAAGGAGTATCCGGTCGCTCACGACACCCGGCGTCATCGTCGCCACCGGCATCACCGCATCCCGCGATACCCCGAGCGCGGTCGTGAGGGGAACGATCTCGTACCCTTCCGCCCGGATGAGCCGGATTATTTCCGGGAGCGCTTCCGCGGTGTACTCGTTGTCGTGAAAGAGGAAGATGTGCTGCGGCCTCCCGTAGTAGCGGGCGGCTTTCGCGGCGAGTGCGGAGCGCACCTCGACAAGCGCTTCCTCCTTCGAGGCGACCTCCCAGTCGTCTGAGTCGAGATCGACACCGATCGGCACATACCCAGCATCGTACACCGCGCGCCAAATGTAGTGCTCATCCGCAGCGGGCACCACCTCGAAGGGTGCGAGGTCAGTGAGGTACGGCGGGCGGTAGAGGAGCGCCGCATGACCGGTCGCCGCCTCCATGACCGCATTTGTTTCATTGAGCTCTCGCACGATACGCGCACCGCTCTCGTGCACGGTCGCCTCGTGGCTAAAGGTGTGATTGCCGACCTCAAACCCACGGGCAACGAGCTCCCGAGCTTGCTTGGGGTGCGCAAGGATCCGCTCCCCTACGAGGAAGAACGTCGCCGGCACGCGCTCCCGCTCAAGTGTCTCCATGATCTCGTCGGTTGCTCTGCCTGCCGGGCCATCGTCGAAGGTGAGTACAACGTACCGGTCTGGCGTCGAGCTACCATACGTCGGCGTGCACGCGACGCCGCAGCGCACCGACGGCGCATCGGCAAACACGCGGAGGTGGATGAGCGCCCCCACGAGCACAGTGAACGCAACAGCGAGCGCCGTACGAATAAGGATGCGGCGCGTACGCGAAGATGTGCGAGCGAATATCATACGACTGCGACGCCGCGCACGTGCGCGCTAGATCTTGCCGGCGAGCCCTTGTCGCACCGTCACCACCGGCACCCCGAGCGCCGTGGTGTGCGCGAGCAATGCATCGAGGTATGCGGGGGTGTTCGCGTACTCATTGCCATTATCGGCCATTTCGTGGAACGTGATGATGAGCCACTCCCCCCGCGCTACCGCGTCATCAACGGCGGTGAGTAGGTCAGTAAGCGGTGTCGCGGAGGTCGGCGAAAGGGAGCGAAGCTCGAAGACGGGTGTCGCAGCACTGTTCGTCTCCGGTTCGACCGTACGCCCGTTCGTATAGCCGGTAAGGCGTGCCGTGCGGAGCACGGCTTGATTGTATGAGCCGAACGGGTAGGCGAGTGAGGTCACCCGAGTACCCGTCACCCGCTCGAGGGTGCGCTTCGAGGAGGAAAGCTCGCGGAGGAGGTCCCCCGCACGAAGGGTCGTGAGGTCGCGGTGCGTCACCGTGTGGCCGCCGATCTCGTGGCCTGCACGCGCAAGCGAGCGCACCTGCTCTGCCGTCATGAAGCCTGGGTACTCCTCGTGGTCGAGGTACGCCGTGGTGATGTAGAAAGTCGCGCGCACCCCATACGCATTGAGCACAGGCAGCGCGGCGTCGTACTGCGACGCCCACCCGTCGTCGAAGGTGATGGATACCTGCGCCCGCGGCGGCACCGAAGGGTAGCTACCCCAAAGCGAGGCTCCTTGTGTAAACCAAGCGGTTTGCGCCCGAGCGCCCAGGGGCGCTACCGCGAATGCGAGCATGAGGCACGCTGCTATTGCACGCGCCACGCGCGAGCACACGACAGGAATACTACTGTTCTGTACCATAATGATCTTTCTACAACTCGTAAAAAACCGTAACCATGGTAAACGATTACGGTACTGGTAGTATTAAAGAATACACTACTTTTCGTTTCTTGTCAAACACCGCCGTCGTAACCCCTCACAGCCCCCGAATGTCATATAAAGGAACTACCCACACCATGAGGTATCCTGA
>CAZMPG010000026.1:0-18689 GCA_964568345.1 uncultured Candidatus Saccharibacteria bacterium
ATATCCTCATGCTCCTTGGTCATCAAGGAGTGCAATATGTATCTGAGGTTATGCAACAGCAAGACGATCGGGACAATAGACCATAGACGACAGATTATAGAATATTGCGACTACGCACCCGTTGTCCCCACATCCACAGAGAGTATTCCCTTGCCCATCGCCCTGTTGCCTTAAGCCCCGCACCCTACTCCACGCTCTACCCACGCACCAGCACACCCTCCGCCCTCACGAAATCCTCCGGCAGCGGCGCTTCGAGGACCATCCGCGCACCGGTCGCGGGGTGCGTACACATGAGCACATGGGCGTGGAGCGCGAGGCGGGTGAAGCCGAGCGCCGGGGGCCGCCCATTCCCGTAGCGCTCGTCGCACACCACCGGGTGGCCGATACCCTTGAGGTGGACGCGGATCTGGTGCGTACGGCCAGTCTTCGGCTCGACGTCGAGGTACGAGAAGCTGTCATGCATAGCGAGCACCGCGTAGCGGGTGGTGGCGGGGCGGAGCTGCCCGCCCGCATCCTTGCCCGCCGACCAGAGGCGGAAGTCCTTCCGCGAGCGGCCGATGGGCCGGTCTATCGTACCGTGCAGCTCTTTGAAAGTGCCCCACACGAACGCACGGTAGTGCTTCTCGATCGAGCGAGCCTGAAACTGCGCCTTGAGGGAGCGAAACGACTCCTGCGTTTTCGCTACAAGCACTACGCCGCTCGTATCCCGATCAATGCGGTGCACGATACCCGGACGGTCAATAATCGAGCCGTCCTGGAGCCGCATCGGCTCACCAACACCGACCACAGTCGGCCGCTCCATGCGGATCCAGTCGGTGAGCACCGCGCCCACGCTCCTCCCGTCCTCGTGCACCGCCATACCGGCAGGCTTGCTGACAGCAAGCAGTAGGTCGTCTTCGTAGATCACCGCGATATCCATACGCTGCACGGTACCACACCGAGCCGGTGCGGGACAGCGCCCTGGGTTAGTCGGTGTGGTGGGTGTCCGGCGCAAAGCGCACGAGCGTATCCACGAGGGAGGTGAGGAGCGGCGCTGCGCCCGGTACATCCAGCGCTCCCGCCGCCTCCTTCGCGAGCGCCACGTACCGTTCGCCGAGTGCGCGGGTCGCATCGCGAGCTCCCGCCCTGTCGAGGAGCGCAACGATCTCGAGCACCTCGTGCTCTGTGGGGCTCGATCGGAAGAGGTCAGAAAGCCGGGAGCCTTCGCTACGATCACGGGCAGCGAGCACCGGGTACGTCTTCTTCCGCTCTACGAGGTCGCCGTATGCGCGCTTCCCCGTCTCCGCAATATCACCCCAGATACTCGCCATGTCGTCGGCAACCTGGTACGCCATGCCGAGCGCCTCACCGTACGCATAGAGTGCGTCGCGCGCAGTATCGCTACAGCCAGCGGCAATGCCCCCAGCCGAGAGTGCCGCACCGACGAGTACCGAGGTCTTCCGCCGCACCATGTCGAGGTATGCTTCCACCGTCACCCGCGGATCGTCGAGCGGGAGCCGCGCAAGCTCAAAGTCGAGGTACTGCCCCTCAATAACCTCGCGAAAGTGGGCAGTGAGGTCACCTGCTGCCTGGGCGCCACGCGGGTCGTGCGCAGCAGCAAGGAGGTGTTTGGTGACGAGGAATGCCTGTGCGTCGCCGGCGTTGATGCCGTGGTCAACACCCCAGAGCTTCCAGACGGTCGGCCGCCCCCTCCGGAGCTCGTCGTTGTCTTCGATATCGTCGTGGATGAGGGTGAAGTTGTGGAAGAGCTCTACCGCAATCGCAAGCTCCTGGGCGCTCGCCGCCCCGCCACAGAGGTCAGCGGCGAGGAGGGTGAGGCTCGCGCGGATCCGCTTCCCCGCCGCACTCGAGGTGGGTTGGAGCGACGCGTCGGCGTACCCCATGAAGTAGCGGAGCATGCCGTAGAGCGGCAGGTCGCCGCATGTCTCGAGCGCCGCGTGGAGCAGGCCGTCCGCCGTAGCACGGTAGGCATCGAGCGCCTCACGGGGGTTAGACACCATAGTTGCGCTTCCGCATCCCATACGCGCGGAGGAGTTCGTCAAATTCGCTCCGAGAAAGATCGGGCCAGAGCGTTGGGGAGAAAAAGAGCTCACTATAGGCAACCTGCCAGAGGAGGAAGTTCGAGAGTCGCTGCTCGCCGCCTGTGCGGAACACGAGGTCGGGGTCGGGCATGCCGGCGGTCCAGAGGTGTTCGGCGATGGACGCCTCGGTCACCTCGCCCCCCTGCGTGCGTGCTGCAACTGCCGCGAGGATCTCCGCCCTGCCACCATAGCTTACGCACACCCACAGGTGGCGCGCGGGCGCTGCCGGATTCTCCGCATGGAATGCAGCGATCCCCTCCTGGATGTCAGCCGGGAAGCGGCTGAGGTCGCCTATCAGGTGTACCGCACTGTCGACACGCTCCTCCCGGAGCCCGTTCCTGAGCAATTCCCGCATGAGCTCAAGGAGATAGGACACCTCCTGCTCCGAGCGTTTCCAGTTCTCCGTCGAGAGAGCGTACACCACGAGGTGCTCCACCCCCACCTCCTTGCACCACCCAGCAACTTCGCGAAACTTCTCGTACCCTCTCCGATGCCCCTCAACAGAAGGGAGGCTGCGTGCCCGTGCCCACCGCCGATTGCCGTCCATAATGACGCCGACGCACCGCGGCAACACTCCCCCACCTGGCTGTTTGTCTGTATCCATAGCGAAAAACCCGTACTCCACTCTCCCACCACCGACTGCACCGCGCCCCGGCACACCCAAGACCCGCTCGACTACCTCCCGGATCTTTTCTCTTATCTCTTATCTCTTTTGACTTTTCTCTCCCGCTACACTATCTCAAAACGCTCGAACTGCTTCCCTGGTTCCCGCCACTCGTCGTAGATCTCCTTCACCACCGCCCCCGGTGGGCCGGTACGTAGGTGGTTTAGGAAGACCTTGAGTACACCGTGGTCTCCCTGCGCCAAGACCTCGAGCGAGCCGTCGGGGAGGTTTGCGACAAAGCCTCGAAGGTTGAGCTCGATGGCAATCGCGTACACGAAGTTTCGGAAGGACACCCCCTGGACGCGGCCCACGATGATACAGTGCAGCTCCGCCATTGAGGAACACCATACCACAGGGTATGGGAGGGTGGCTAGCGCATGGGAGGGCGGAAAAGTAGGTGACGGAACTATGAACTGTGAACAAAGGACCATGGAGGCGGGCTAAACGATGGACAGACGATAGGGGTTACGGTGCGTATCCATTGTCTCCACGGCCCCCCGCCCATGGTCTACGGTCCTGTGTCTGTAGTCCCGCACCGGCTTTCTTGCTACAGTGGGTGCACCGCCCCCGTAGCTCAATGGATAGAGCCGCGGACTTCTAAGCCGTTGATGTGGGTTCGATTCCTACCGGGGGCACAGCGACCACTGAGCAACAATGACCTCATTTTTTCCACTACCACTATATTGCCAGTGCGCGCTGAGGGATTCGAACCCCCGACCCTCTCGGTGTAAACGAGATGCTCTAACCAGCTGAGCTAAGCGCGCAACATGCTAAGCTTGCCACGGACACGGAAAACGTGCAACGCTGCCTTGCGGCGACAGCGCCACAAAACAGTCCCGGTTCATTGCAGCGCCATGTCCGTCGCACTGGTCGTACTCGCCCCAGTTACCGCACGTGAAGACGTGGTGGCTGTGGGAATCGCTGCTTCCTGCCGTAATTCTTCAAACGTCGCATGGCGCGCACGGTATGCCTCGAGCGTACGCGTGAGCCCTGCTTCGTCGAACGGTTTCGTGTTCTGCGTGGCGGCGTCTTCACTGTGCACTGCAACCACGGTAAACACGTACACACCGACACCGCACAGGAGCATGCTTATGGCGGCAGACACCGCGACAGCGAGGTGCCAATCGTGCATCGGCTGACGCCCGCGCCGCGGTACTACGCTCTGTGCGCCCGTACGAGAGAGCCATGCGGTGAGTGTGGTGCGATCGAGCTTCATACTAGTGGGTGAGCGCCGCGGGCTCTGCGACGACACGGAGGTGTACCTGCCCCTCCCAGAGCTCATCCTCCTTAGACACCGAGAGGGCGACCCGGTCGAGTATCGCCGCGTAGGGCATTGTCTCGAGCAGGCGCACGAGGCGGAACACACGGTCGTACGTGCCGCGTACCGAAAGTACGACACGTAGCATGGTGCGATCATCTGTACTGGTCTCATCGCGCACGAGAGAGCCAACAATGAGGGACACCCCCGCATCCTGCCCGAGCGCCTCGATGCTGGTGAGGAGTGGCGTCGGGTCTTCTGTGGCGACGAGGTACTCTGCGAGCTCCCGGCGCTGTGGTAGGGCGCGTTCGTACGCCTGTACAAAGGCTTGTTCGCGCTCCCGCACCGTTGCCTCTGTGCGCTCCTCGCTCCACGCCACATCGCGCGCCTGGATCGCTCCCAGGATGTGCGTTACGAGCCACACGTACCCACCAGCCACTCCGACGAGCGCGGCAGCAGCACCGAGGGCCATACGCTGGGTGGGGGTTATGGTCATAGGGGCGTTGTTGTACCGTGGATGTTTGCTACAAAGGTGCAAGGTATGTCGGCGCGCTTCGCGAGGCTGCCGATCGGCAGGTTGACCGCATCGAACCGTTCGTGTGCGTCAAGCACGCGAGCGTACGCCACCGCCGATTCTCGATCTGCGGCGACTGCCTCGACGGTGAGCGAGCGGGCAGTCCGGTCGTACGAAACACCGGTCACCTGAACGGTCTCCGGGAGAACCGCCCACGCATCGGCGAGCACGTCGGACGCGCGCTCGGCAGCTGCGAGGTGGTCGAGGAGGGTACGTGTCGCCATGGTCGCCGCAATCGCGCGGCGGGCATCCTGTGCCGCGGTCGTGCTCGTCGCCCGCGTGAACGCGGCACCGTGGGAAAGCTCATCGAGCTCACCACTTACCCGCACGTACGCGGGCACGAGCGCTACTGTCCCAACCACACACGACATGGTGAGGAGCAGCGCCGCGACGACCACCACCCTTCCTACGTACTCGACGATGACGTTCCTGCGGCGCTCCTGGGTCAAAAGGTTGTGTATCATATTGCGTGCACTACCCGACGCTCCTGAGCGCAAGCCCGACTGCCGTAGCAAACTCGAGCGAATGCTGCTCTGAAATCTCGGGGACATACACTCCGGGCGGAAACACGTTGCGCCACACATCGCCGACCACGACTGGCACGCCGAGCTCCGCCTCGAGGTACTCCTTGATGCCCGCAATGTTGGCGTTCCCCCCGACGAGGATCACCTGGGCCACCTCGCGCTCGTCGCCCGGCACCGCCGCCTCGTGCATGTGCCAGTACATGAGGTGCTTGTTGATGGAGTCTTTGAGGCTCACCACCACGGGGAGGAGTGTTTCGAACACTGCCGCGCATGCTTTCGTGTCGCGAAACCCCTGCTCGCGCTTGAGCCGCTCCGCCTCCTGGAAGGAGAGGTCGAGGCCGCGCGCAATGGCGCGGGTGAGGAAGTCGCCCCCATTCTCGAGGTTTGCGGTAAAGGTCACCGCGCCCTTCGTCGAAATCGAGAGGCTTGCTTCGTTCCGACCGAGGTCTATGATGAGCGTCGGCTCGGTGTGGTCGGACCCGAGGAGCGCCCGTGCGGTCGCCTGCCCCTCGATCTCGACCGAGAGGATTGTGTACCCCGCCGCCTCGAGGACGCTCATGTACTGCTCCGCGATTGAGAGCGGGTACACCGACACATTGAGCGTGTACGTGTCACCCGCTACCGCGGCGATGTCGAAGTCGAACACCGCCTCATCGGCGCCAAACGGCACGTTCTCCTTGAGGTGAAACTCGAGCATCTGGGAGAGCTCGGTCCGCGAACCACGGGGCAGGTCTATCTGGAAGAGGTACGCGTGCTCTTCGGGGAGCGCGAGGTGTGCGTAGCGGTACCGCGCACCGACGCGGACCCGTGTGAGGAGCTTCGTGAGCGTTGCGGCATCCTTCACCTCACCATGCTCGACGACCCCCGAGGGCAAGTCTACCCTGCCGTATGAACGCAGCACCCGCTCGCCCCGGTGCACGCCGAGGAGTACGTGCTTGATCGAGTAGTCGGACACATCAATGCCCACGCCCGGCATTGCGAGGTACGCGGGTGTCGGGAAGGCGCGGGCGAGGAAGCCAGACTGGTGGAAAGAGCTCGACGGATTCATACGACGTACTGGTAGTATACCGCACACCCGTACGGGACCGACGCCCGTAGTACACACCCGCAGCGCTAGTTGAGCCTCGTGCCAGAGGCAATGGGGCACGACGCCTCGAGGAGAGAGAATGCTCCCCCCGCATCGTGCACCGCAACGATCATCGCTTCGCTCGCGAGGCCGCGTATGGTCCGCGGCTCGAGGTTGGTCACGAAGGGGCACGTCCTGCCGATGAGCTTCTCGAGGTCGGGCACGTACAGGGCGATACCGGAGATAACCTGCCGCGGGCGCTCCTCACCAAAGTCGACCGAGAGCTTGAGGAGCTTGTCGGTGTCCGGCACCCGCTCAGCGGTGAGAATGCGCCCCATGCGCATCTCAACGCTGTGGAAGTGGTCGATGGATATCATACGTGTGCGTGTGCTGCTTGTGTACCGCGCGCCGCAGTACTCCGGGTGCGATCGAGGTACGATTGGAGAATAATCGCGGCAGCGGAGGCGTCAACCGGCGCGCCAAGCTTCGCCTCCCCCCCCTCGGGAGCGCGGCGCGCTTCAGCGCTCGAGTATGCTTCGCTCACGAGCTCGATGGGGAGCCCGAGGCGCACCTCGAGTGCAGCGCGGAAAAGGCGGATGCGCCGCACGATGGTGTTCATGCCACCCGCGGGGTTGTCCGACTCACCGAGCACGACGTGGTCCACCTGCTCCATCTCCACGAGCTCCGCGAGCGCGTCGAGGAGCCGCCCATCGTTCTTGAAGATGGTCTTCGGGAATGCGACCGACCGGCCGTCGTCTGAAAGGGCAACACCAACCCGCTGTGCGCCGTAGTCTATGCCGAGTATCCGTGCCATTACAGAGAGCATAGCATCTCGTGTGTGCTGGCGATAGTATGGTATAAGTAGAGCGCACGGAGGGGTGGCAGAGTGGTCTATTGCACCTGTCTTGAAAACAGGAGTCTCGGAAACGGGACCAAGAGTTCGAATCTCTTCCCCTCCGCAGGAGGCACAAAGGGTGCACCTTCGGTGCACCCTTTGTGGCGCCCTGAGGAGTGTGGGGTTCGAAGGCGACCCGAGCGCGCGAAGCGAGAGGACGGGGGCGCAAGGCCCTGAAGGAGAATTGGTTCGATGTTCTGCAGGAACCGAACAAATTCTGGGGAGGAGGAATCCCACCCAACGCACTGACACTTTACGAGACTACCGTGTACAGATCAGGCAACGCGTTCTGCCTCTCTTTCCAACAACACCAGCGCTAGTTTGAGCGCCCTTATTCTGCGTACAAGCAGTGTGTGTTGGGAGGTTCCCTGTTTTAGTTTTGGTAACACTTTCTCACATTTGCTCAATGTTGAGGTTAATGAACGAAGTGCTTCAGTTAACTCCTCTTTCGTGAAAGTGTCCATGATTTGATTATACACGACGTATGTAAACTATGGGTCTTTCTACAACACAGTGAACTGAGGAAAATCAAGGTAGTTAGATGGTACTGCCCAAAAAGTTCCAATCTCGTCTACTACCCCCACCAAGAAAACCTGCTATCGGCATGACCCGACACGGAATTACAACATGATTTATGTTTTTGCAAGGAAAATGACCCCGACCCACACACCTCACTTCATCTCCCGAAACAATGCTAAAATGGCCTTATGGTGCCTCACCACTCTGGTACTGAACCCACATGGCCCACCCGTAGTTTTCGTCTCCCACTATGATTCCCGCCCACGACCTCACCTCGACACCCATCCCAACACTCATCCGGCAGATTTCCCTGCCGGTCATGGTGGGGTTCTTCTTCAACACGATGTTCAATGTCGTAGACACGTACTACGGCGGGCAGATTTCTACGGAAGCGCTTGCCGCCTTATCGTTCTCGTTCCCCGTGTTCTTCCTCGTCATCATCTTCGATGCGGGGCTCTCGACGGGGATCACTGCACTCATCGCTAACGCACTCGGTGCGAAGGAGGCCGGCAACATGAGGCGGTACGTCGGCCAGTCCCTCTCCTTTGCCATCATTGCTTCGGCGTTCCTCACCATTCTAGGACTCCTCGCTGCACCGTCGCTCTTTCGGCTGCTCGGTGCCGAGGGCGCAACGCTCGCCCTCGCACTCGAGTACATGGACGTAATCCTGGGAGGTGCGATGTGCTTCATGCTCGCGAGCGTCTGCACCGCTTTCCTGCAGGCTACCGGCGACACGCGGAGCATCCGCAACTTCCTTGTCGGAGGGTTCTTCCTCAATGCCGTGCTCGATCCTTGGTTCCTCTACGGGGGATGGGGATTGCCTCCGCTTGGATTTCGCGGGATCGCGGTTGCTACCGTTCTCGTCCAGCTCCTCGGGGCCCTCTACCTCTACCGGCGCGCCACGCACACGGGCCTCATCCCCCGCCTTTCGGTCGAAGATATCCTACCGAATAGGCGCACGTTCTCCGAAATAGCATCGCAGGCCGTCCCCGCAGGCCTCAACTTCGCCACGATCGGCATCGGGGTCTTCATTATCACCGCTTTCGCTGGAAAGTTTGGTGAAGCGGTGGTTGCTGCGTACGGGATTGCGACGCGCATCGAGCAGCTGGCACTCCTCCCGACTATCGGCCTCACGGTCGCCTGCCTCTCGATCGTCGGGCAGAACAACGGGGCGAAGCGGTACGATCGTGTCCGGGAGACATTCCGACGCTGCCTCCAGTACGGCCTTATCATCATGGGGCTTGGCGGGGTGGCGGTATTCTTCGCGTCGAACAGCATGATGGGGCTCTTCACGAGCGACGCCGCAGTCGCGGCTCTCGGCTCCCACTACCTCCGCATTGCTGCGTTCATCTTCCTCGCATACGCCATCCTCTTCGTCGCGGTCTCGTTCCTCCAGGGAATGAAGCGCCCGCTCTACCCGGTGGGCATCGGCCTGTACCGGCAAATACTCGCCCCGCTTGTTATGTTTCCGCTACTCTCAACGACGCTCGGGTGGGGGGTTGATGGCATCTGGTGGGGTATTTTCGGCATCACCTGGTCGGCAGCGCTCGCAACACTCTTCTACGCGCGGTACATCGTCCGAAACCGGGTGGCATAGTGCTCGCAACAACGGGCGGGCATGGAAAAGCCAGAATGAGACGATGGGGAAAGGTAAGGGCCGCATATGCGGCCCTGCTGCTGTGGGTACTACGAGCGCGCGGGTATCCTACAGGTGCTGGGTGGCCCGCTCCCGAGCGGCCAAGACCTCGTGGATCGTAGTCCGCCAGTCCCCATCCCACGCAACACGGGGCTTTCCCATGGTTCGATTGTACGGCTGATCGTACAGCACGTGGGTCCAGCTCGGCGATGGGTTGACGCCTTCTACGGTGGGGCGATCATCAATCAGAATGTCGCCGTACGCAAACGTCTTATCCCGCACCACCATCATGCGCTCGAGCCAGGGCGTACCAAGTGTGCGCTCCACGAGCCTGAATTTGTCGAGTGCACACACCGCGATGGTGCTCTTTGCAGGCCGCGTGCAAATGCACACGTGGCACCCCATCGCGACAAGTTCGTGCGCCGCGTCGATAGCACCCGGAATAGGTGGCAAGCTCCCAAAGAATCCTGGCTCGTTCTCGATCTCCTCGAGGTGGTGCCGAACCATCCCGGTATGGGATTTGATGAGGTTGTACGGTACCTGGTCGAGCGGTACGTGGTGCAGGTCAAACTCCGCCGGGTGTCGATCCGCCCACCGCCTATAGAGCTCGCCGTTGTAGTCAAAGAGCACACCGTCCTGGTCAAGCAGGATGATGGGATTTCTAGTCATCGATGGCCTCCCCATGCGTCGTTTATATCTGCCTGCACGATACTATGGAAACGTCGCTGATGTGTAAAAATGAGTACGGAGTGTACCGTTTTATAGATACAAGTTTATTCCCTTTTGTTTGCTGTTGATTTTCTATATGAAAAATGTACCATGCGTAGTACCATGCGAAGTCGGCATGACCATTTGTTTGCCCTGTTGGGGTTTTCTGAGAATGAGGCTCGTGTGTACCGCACCCTCCTCAGGCGGGGGACATCCTCAATGGCAGAGCTCGCGGTACATACCAAGCTCCACCGCCCGTCACTCCACCGCGCACTCACCTCACTTGCCGAGCAGGGGTATGTTTCAACCACACCCCGGGGCAAGCGCATGTGGTATGTTGCATCGCAGCCAGGGACGCTCCGCGGCAAGCTCGCTGAGGCCTTTGAGCAAGCAGAGGGTGAAATCCCCCACCTCGAGTACACCTACGAAAAACGCCCCAACACACCAGTGGTGACGGTGCTCGAAGGCAAGCAGGCAATAGCCTACGCATACCTCACCATCCCCCACAGCCTCAAGAGGGGCGACGTGTACTACCGGTACAGTGCTCGCGATGCGGTGAACCGACGCGACCCAATGGATCCGCGTGTCATTGCGAGCTACCGGCGGGAGCGTGACCGGAAGCAGCTCGAACGCTTTGTGATCACGAGCGAAGCAAACGTGCGCTCGAAACGACCGGAGCTCACCCGCGCCATGAAGATGGTGCCCCCCTCCTTTGACCTGTTCGACCAAAACGTTTCGCAGATCATCTACGGCAACCGCGTACTCCTCATTGACTACTCGAGCCAAACAGCTATTCAGATCGAGAGCCCCTCCATAGCCCACTTCCACAAGCGCCTCTTCGAGCTCATGTTCAGACTCTTGCCTGAAACGCGATCGACATAAACGCGCTCTGCGGGCATGACTTCATTCCGCAGTTCCTCTGGAAACCGTGCCACCCGAAACAGTCAAGGTCGTTCGCACAGAGAACGCCCCCACATGCGGGGGCGTTGATTTGGTCACAGTACGAGTGGCTGCCGTGATGCGGTAGACGCTGCGCACGACGCCATACCTACGTTTCGCAGTGCCGTCTCGAGAAGTTCCCTCACTATACCGACAATCTCGGGATCATCCAAGAACCGGTTCACGATGGAGGAAAGCCATTCCGCCGATGCTGCCGGTTGGCTGTACAGGGATGCTGCCCAGTCAAACCGATCTTCTTGTACCACGTGCCGCACGAGCCGATGCATGCACGCTTCACTCTCCGCGCCCGTGTACCGATCGAGTACGTCGCAAAGATCGGCAAGCGAAAGGTGCAGGAGCTTGCGTTGGGCATCGTTTGCAAGCAGTGCCGCTACCCACCGCGGCCGCACGGGCGGCGCTTCTCCCGAGAGAGCGGGGGTGGTGAGCAATTCATGCATCATTCCCGCAAACCGTCGCAGCCGATCTTCTTGCTGCATCCAAGGCGCCATCGAGAGAGACCCCTTTAAATGCGCACGGTCGCTCGATGGTGCACTAAACGGCATCATAGTGATGACATTCCGGTACAACTGATCAGTCGCGTCTATGACCACTTTATCCGGTACCGCCGTGTAGAACAGGTCATGCAGGGCAACCTCAGGAAATCGCGGGTCAAGAAAGTACCTATCCAGCACCAGCTGCCGCACACTTTCGGGTACCCGTGTATGCGTGCAGAGGAGTGCACTGACCCCGTTGTAGCACTCGTAGCCATCACGAAGATAAAGGTCTGCTACCGAGAATGGGTGGGCCTGCAGTGCCCCATTGCACGCAGCAGCGATGCGTGCGTTGTACTCAGGCCACCACAGTGGCGCGCCTGGATCAACAACGTCGAGTATCAACCGTGCCGACTGCTCGGCGCCACCCGAGTACTGGCTGTTGCCGCGTGCCGACCACGCAAACGGCAGCCAGCGCACATCGGGGACCAGAAATGCAAGCTGGAGCAGCGCACGCGTGTACCAGTCAACGTTCCGGACATCAAGTGGGCGCCCCCGTAGGGGAAGCGCGGGGCCTATCTTTGCTACGATGTGGTCCCACCTACTCTGCTCCACCGCATCCGCAACCGTCTTGTTACCAACCGATATTGCGGCAAGGACGCGCCGCACGCGTTCAATGTTACGTGGATTCATGAAGGTCTCCTCTCGTGTCAGTCCGGGGCAGATGCTAGCACGGTCGCACGCGGTCAACAACGTCGCCCCTCTCTTGGCCGTCGAGTAGTGTGGAGCGCCATGCTATACTCGCCCGATGGCAGAGTACGCACCGACGACACCCTCTGGCGCTTGTATATTTTGCGAGATCGCGGCCGGTCGCCTACAGGCCGACGGGGTGTTCTGGGAGGACGACGCGTTTATGGCATTCCTCGCAATTGACCCAAACACCGAAGGGTTTACGTGTGTGATCCCGAAACAGCACTACGGGAGCGATGTGCTCGCGATGCCCGACGTGGCGCTTAAGCGGTACATCCTCACCGCAAAGCACGTCGCCGGTATTCTTATGGCCCACTTCCCCGACGTTGGTCGGGTTGGGCTCATGATGGAGGGCACCGGTATAGACCACGCCCATATCAAGCTTGCTCCCTTCCACGGCACCGAACACCTCAAGCGAGGCGTGTGGCGACAGATGCCGTCGGGGAAGGAGTTTTGGTTTGACCGGTATGAGGGCTGGATGGCTTCCTGCGGAGGCCCACGCGCCGACCCTGCTCACCTCCGGGAGCTTGCGGCAAAGCTACGGGTAACGGTGCAGCGTGGCGCCGAAGACCCTACATACACCTGCCCTTCAGGTACTTCTTGAACTCCTTCCTGATGTCCGCACGATCGAGCGCATACTCGACCGTGGCTTTGAGGTAGTTCAGCGGGTCGCCGGTCGTGTACCATGCGCCGTCCTCGACCTCCTTGACCCGCACCGTACCCCCACCCTGCACGTACGTGCGGATAGCGTCGGTCACCCAGAGCTCCCCACCCTTCCCGAGGGGGGTATTCTTCAAGATTTCCACGATGTCCTGGGTGAGGATCATGCGGCCAAACTGCGCGAGCTGTGAGGGAGCTTCCCTGATGCCCGGCTTCTCAATGATGTCCTCTATTTCGGTCGTGCCCTTCTTGAGCTTCACGATGCCATAGCGGTCCACCGTGTTCTTGGGCACCTTCTGCACGCCAATAATCGGGCAGCGGTGTGCCTCGTACTCTTTGACGAGCTGCTTCGTGAAAGATACCTTTGACTTGACAAGGTCGTCGCCGAACGCAAAGACAAACGGCTCGTCCTTCACAATACTCGCGGCGGAGAGGATGGGGGTACCGTTGCCGTACGGCCCCTTCTGGCGCACGTAGATGAAGTTTGCGAGGCTCGCTATTTTGCGCACTGCGGCGAGGTACTCGGCCTTCCCCGCCTTATCGAGACTCTGCTCGAGCTCCGCGGAGCGGTCGAAGTGATCCTCGAGCGGCTTTTTGTCCCACCGCGTCACCATCACCACATCCTCGACACCACCCGCGGCGAGCTCCTCGACGAGGTACTGGATAATGGGCGTATCAACAATGGGCAACATCTCCTTCGGCTGCGACTTGGTGGCGGGGAGGAGGCGCGTGCCCGAGCCCGCAACGGCGATGACGGCTTTCCGTATGGGTGACATAGGGGTGACAGTAAGCGATGGTGTGTGGTAAATGCGTGCGGCGCACGCCAGGCACCTGCACGGTTGCATGATACACCTCCCACACTGCCGCACAACCGACGCAGGCTGTGGATGCTATCGCTAGCGCGCACGCCGAGAACGCTCTATCATGGGCGCATGGATGCCTCGGCGAAGCCAGAAGACCGCAAACTCGCACAGGCGCCGCTCGAGTGGAGCGCGCACGAGTACGTGCACGTCGAGAAGACGACCGAATGGTACTGGGCGCTCGGGCTTGTCGCTGTTGCGGGAGCCATAGCGGCACTCCTCGCCAACGATGTCCTCTTTGCGCTCTTCATCCTCATCATCGCCTTCGTGCTCGCACTCTTCGCATCGCGTCCGCCACAGATCGTGCACTTCTCGATCAGCCAGCGCGGTGTGCGCATTGACGACGACCTCCACCCCTACAACTCAATCAAATCCTTCGCCATCCACGAGCTATCGCCCGACCACACCCCGAAGCTCATCCTCGAAACCTCACGCATGATCGTGCCGCACATCGTGATTCCGCTCGAGGGGATCCATGCCGACGATGTCCACAAGTACCTCGCACGATTCCTCCCCGAGGAAGACCACGTCGAGCCGCTCTCGCACCGAATCATGGAGTGGTTGGGGTTTTGAAGAGAGAAAAGTAAAAAGAGAAAAGGGACAAGAACAACAACGACATGAGGGGACGCACACGGAGTGCGGTGTGGCGATGTCCATTGTCCTTGCGAGCCCCGCCGCGGGGGGGTCGCAAGGACAATGTGGGGGGTGTGAACCTGTCCATCCCTCTCGTGCATCCGAGCCCTAGGTGTGGTATACAAATTGCACCGCCCTCGTAGTTTAATGGATAGAACGCGGGATTGCGGATCCTGCAATCGAGGTTCGATTCCTCGCGAGGGCACAAAGTGAAACTTCTTCGTCCGTGAGGTCGCTACGCGACCGAGCGGCGCGGGAGCTAAAACCAAATACAGCCCGTCGCTCCGCGACAAAATCGGACGGGGCGGGCACGGCGAGGCGGGCGGTTTTGTCACGAACGGGTGTGCGAGAGCGGAGGACGAACAGAGGAGGTGCCAAGCATGCCGCGCGGCACGCTTGGCGACGACGGAGTGAGGACGGAGCGACCCGAGGCGGTAGGACTACGCGCGTGGTGCTCGCGTCAGCCTTTTCCTTCAAAGTGGGCTCGAGCGAAGTGTGGTATTTCTGCACAAATTGAGTGCAGCGAAAGCTGTGTCATCGCAGCGAGTAACCTGCATTGTTCGCGTAAGGAATCAAAGCCCTTGTGAGCTGTTTTGCGAGTGCCGCACACGAGGCAAAAGAGCTACAAAGGGTATTGAACCTGTAAGGTTCAATACTTCGAGAGGGCACAAAATGATACTTCGCGTTTTGAAAGCGCCGAAGGGCGCGGCAGCTTCGCTGCCGCGCTGGGCAGAAAACCACGTCGCTCCGCGACGAAATGACTGGGCGACGGCACGGAAAAGTGGGCGGTTTTGTTACGAACCTCATGGTTCGTTCCGATTTTTTGGACGAAGTCGGCAATTTCGGATAAATTGTCGGACGAGGGCAAAAAAGCGGCTTGTTTCGTATCAAAAACCCACTCCCGCAAGGGTTCGACCCAGGTATTTCCCCAACGTTCAAAATCTTTCTTTTTCTCGTTTAAAGTGGCGAGAGAGCGCGTGGTAGTGTCTTTCTTTTTTAGATAAATCTCCTTTGGTATATCTCCGTCCAAATACGCAGATACTAGTTTTTCCATGCGCTCCTCGTTCACTTTGATTTTGAGAGAAAGATTATGAACATCACCTTGCGATGAGCTAGTTTCTTCGTGCTCCCATTCGTCAATTTTCGCTAACATCCAACCAGTGTACTCATTGCAAAGTGAGACCTGACTTCTTTTCTTCTTTGGACGCTTTTCCGTTGTGGACGTTTTCGCATCGCTTGTCGCTACGGTGCGTGGTGTACGTTTTGCCATAGGTCTACCGTGTTAGGGGGCTAACACTGTATAGTGTGACAAAAATACCCCCGTGTGGGGGTGAAATGGTGTAGTGGTGTGGATAAGGGGTTGTGTCGGTATAGTTGCGCGACAAAGCCGTGTATCACAAAAAAGCGGGAACGAACTTTTCCGTGTTCGTTCCCGCGGTCTGTCACCGCCTAGACCTAGACTTCGATACTGGTATCTAGCTGGTAGATCAGATGATCTACCCTCCGGGGGCCAAAGCCTGGTAAGGCAGTTAGGTTCCTAACCAGCTTTCCTGCCTTCTCCCAAGCCCTTAGGTTGTGGCTCCACACATTGTTCTTGTGTAGTAAGGTGATCACCACCTCATCCACCCCCATTTTCCGTAGCCAACATGCTTCCCTCCGGACAATGCCGTCTTTAAGAAGTTCGCCCAAGGTTTTTTCTACCTTTTTCTTCATCTTTGTCTCCCGCCCGTAGGCATTGGTTGGTTTTGAATAGGACCTACGCAAATGAGCAAATGTGGCTTGAAGCAAGGCCGACGTAATGCTGAATTCGTGGCTCGAACACTCAAGACCGTCAGGATTTTGCGTAGGTCCTATTGAAGAACAAGCTATCTCTTTGAGAATTCCACCTTGTGAAATCCTCAACTGAACTACGATAGTCATAACGTAAATGTGGTTAACATTTAAATATAAGTAATGCATCGTACTCAATATTGTAATATATGTTTATATAAAACTGTAAAATAGCGTTTACAAATGTCAGAATACTTGACATAATTACTCATTTTGCTATACTTACCCCCTGAATATGCAACCGGAACAGGTCAAACTACTCGGCCTCTCAAGAAGTGAGTTGCGCGTGCTTGAGGCGTTGCGTGAGGGAAATACTACACCGCTGCTCATTGCCAAACACACAAAGATACGCCGTCCGACGGTCTACCAAATACTCCCACGCCTACACAAACGCGGTCTTGCAAAGACCTTCATACGCAACGGAAAAAAGTATTGGCGGTATGCAAAAGATATCGACTTGGAAGCTGCGCTTTATGACACCAAAAAGGCGTTGTTTGACTTCGAGGACGGACGCGAGGAGGTCGCCAGTCGTTCAGATTCAACGGTCATCATACATCGCGGTGCGGAAGCGATACGTAAGCTTATTCGTTCAATGTTTCGTGACCACAAAAATGAACGTCTCTATGGTATACAAGGAGACCTTGTGGACATCGGCTGGAACAAGGTGTTTGGAGTTGAAGCAACAAACGAGTTGAACCGATGGGTAAAAAGCAACCTGATCATTGTAGAGGCACTTGTGCCATTCGGATTCTTTGAAAGATTAACTGCACAAAACGGCATTGGATGGGCAAAAGACTTTGAGGGGCGCATGTCGGTAAACCACGAGATCGGCAAGGAGTACTTTGAGCATGGCGGGAAAATTTGGATATTCAAGAACTCACTCTACCTTATTGCTATGAATGAAGAAATTATCATCGAGGTTCGCAATTCCGAAATCCAAAAGCTTACCCTTTCCATGTTCCGCTTCATTCAAGACAACTCACGCAAATTCGATGTAAATGCCCGACTACGGGATATCATTGCAAAGGAAGAGGGACGTGCAACGTAGGACGTTGACTGGCTTGTTGTCACCAACAGTCGTTACAGAGATAAGCGAACGCATGCAAGCACCGAGCAGGCCACGCGAGCAAATGCGAGCGGCCTATGTGAAGTGCTTGCGTGCGGTGAGCGGACGTACAAGCTACCTCGCGCTCGTGGTTGAAGCCTCGGGCCGACGCGAAGCCGGAGAAAGGGCCAAACAACTAACCGATACCTTTCTATAACCACGCCCTTTCGGAGGATGAAGCGGCGGCAAGCAAAACCAGCATTTCCTTTCTAAAATATGCGGCTCCCCCCTGCACCCCCCGCCGTTTTGAAGCGGTAAGGAAATGCTGGGTTTTGCGCCGAGCGGAGTACGAGGTGAGGCAAGCGGAATGTGTGCGCTTGCGCGCACATGGAGTTTGCCGAAACGAGTACGGAGCGACCCGAGGCGGGAGTACTAGCGTCGAGCGTACGCTTCGCGTTCGCATTACCACGCGACCGGCGCGTGAACATACCATGGTATGTTCATCGTCCTTCAAAATAGGTTCGCGCAAAGGCCAGTATTTCTGCACAAAGTGAAACTTCTTCGTCCGTGAGGTCGCTACGCGACCGAGCGGCGCGGGAGCTAAAACCAAATACAGCCCGTCGCTCCGCGACAAAATCGGACGGGGCGGGCACGGCGAGGCGGGCGGTTTTGTCACGAACGGGTGTGCGAGAGCGGAGGACGAACAGAGGAGGTGCCAAGCATGCCGCGCGGCACGCTTGGCGACGACGGAGTGAGGACGGAGCGACCCGAGGCGGTAGGACTACGCGCGTGGTGCTCGCGTCAGCCTTTTCCTTCAAAGTGGGCTCGAGCGAAGTGTGGTATTTCTGCACAAATTGAGTGCAGCGAAAGCTGTGTCATCGCAGCGAGTAACCTGCATTGTTCGCGTAAGGAATCAAAGCCCTTGTGAGCTGTTTTGCGAGTGCCGCACACGAGGCAAAAGAGCTACAAAGGGTATTGAACCTGTAAGGTTCAATACTTCGAGAGGGCACAAAATGACTTTTTGGAATTGACCGCTTCGCGCAGCGTACGGTTTCCTGTGAAGATTGCAATGCTGCTTTCTTTTTGATATATTCTGCGTAGAATGTCAACTGTCTGGAGGCCCAGATGCTTCACCACGATCCCCGCTTGTTGTCTCTTGATTTGCGGTTACTGTACTATGCGTTCCGTCGGATGCCACTTCGACTTCGATACCTTCTCGGGGTATCGAAGAAGGATGATGTGCACGCGTGTATGCTGAACAGAGGACTCGCCTCGCACTTCGCTTCATTCCTCGCGAAGTGCGCAATACCCCCCGAGGTCGGGCTCACCCCGGTGCAGCGTCACGTCTTCCACAACCTTCTCGTGAGTATCACCAACAAAACATTGCGGTTGGTGGAGACGACAAAGATGGCAACTCGTGGAAGTGCCGTTGTGGTACAGCATTACCGCGTGGAAGACGGTGCTGACTTTGTCTCTTTTGTTCCGAGACAGACGATGAATAGCCCTCACTGGGAAGCGTACATTTTTGGTCGCGCGACAACCTGCTCACCCCCAGT